>CAZSTA010000001.1:0-62714 GCA_964609495.1 uncultured bacterium
CGGTTCAGAAGCAGGTAGGACATAAGTGTCTAACCACTACTCAAATATACTCTAACTTTGCGCCAGAGCAGGTTAGGGAGGCTTATGATAAGGCTGGATTCGAATAAACTTACTATTAGCGTACTGTATAACAGTTCACAAATATACTGGTGAAATAGGAAAAAGAGCATTTAGGAGCATATAAAATCGGGGATCTACTAGGCGGCTAACCTCCTGTCCCAATGATCATCCCAATCTTCATTGAAGATTTTCACTCTCAATCTAGCAATACTATCTACTCCCTTCCTGCTCCAGATCACTCCCCCTCCTCCAGCTCTATTATTCGCTTATATAACTCCCGCTTTATCTCCTGTCCCAAGCTATCTACATATCTTTCTATCTCATTGGCATTCTTATATTCATCTTTTAATTCTAGCTTCATCCGAAATTCTACCTCTCTTATTTCTTCTTCTCCTTTTCTTAATTTACTCCCTTCCTATTTCAGATCATTTCTCTCCTCTTGTCCATACCTCTTTTTTTTCAAGATCCCCAATTTATATGCTTCCACTTTATCCATTTCATACTGTAACTATATCTGCGATTAATTATGACCACCCTCTCATTTAATTCAGCTTATGATATCTTATCCCAAAAATTATTTTTCTAATTATAACCTAAATTTTATTTTTTTACTAAAATTTTATATTTTCTTCTTGACTCTTTCTTGAAGATGTTGTAAAATTGAAGATAATTAACTCTTTTTCGGAGTGTTGAAGATTTGACCTTAATGATTAAGAAAATCTATAGACCTAAAGATTTAGCTCAATTCTTAAATGTTACCCCCAGAACAATAATTAACTACGAAAAAGAAGGCAAGATAGAGAAAGCTCAGCGAGATAAGAACAACTGGCGCTACTATACTTATGAACAGATGAAACGCATCCTTATTCAGTTCGAAAAATGGGAAGAGGAAGCGGCTATCAAGGAGACCAGGGTAATAACTATCGCCAACCTGAAGGGCGGAACAGCAAAGACCACTACCGCTGTGAACTTAGCAGCTGGGTTGGCCATGATTGGAAACAAAGCTCTCCTAATAGATTTTGATCCCCAAGGCAACGCCACCGAGTGCCTAGGTTTTGATCCTCTTTCATTTGAAAAGACTATTAAAGATATTATAGACGATTACGTAACTCTATTTCCTGAAGTTATTATAGATACTGATATAGATAATCTGAGCCTGGTACCTGCCAATCTGAACTTCGCTATCGCAGAGGTAATCCTTCCCTCAAGGCATGGCGCAGATTTAGTGCTCAGGCAAAGGATTAAACCCCTTCTTGGTGTCTACGATTTCATAGTCATCGACTGTTCACCGCATTTGGGCAAGCTCACGGTGAATGCTATCGTAGCCGCAACTGAGATAATAATACCGGTAGAGATGAGCTATCTCTCTGTCAGAGGAATCCAACTTATGATGAACACTATCACCAGTATCAGTGCTGCCCTAGAACTCCGTCTCAGAAAGATAAGCATCCTTCCCACAAAATTTGATATACGTAATGCTAAAGATAATCAGATGCTGGAATTGCTCAGAAACACCTACAAGGATTCGGTGATGGAAACAATAATCCACCAGAACGTTTCCCTCTCAGACAGCCAATCCGAGGGGAAGGTCATCTATCATTCCGTCCCGAACAGTAAAGGAGCAAAGGATTATAGCAAACTTGTGGAGGAAGTGATGAAGAATGATAAGAGATAGAACAGGAAGGGCACAAAGCATAATGAAGAAGGGAAGCGAAGCAATGAAGAAGCTAACACTGGCTTCTCAGCAATTGCTTACCAAAGAGCTTCCGCCCTGGTATGAACTTACTGAAGGCGAAAAGAAGCTGTGCGAGTTCTTCACCTGCGATCCAGTCCCAGGCTTACCAGTTGAGATATTCTCCGATATCGCACCAAGACAGACCAGGATGGAACATATCATCTATTGCCAGCTTTATAGCCTATCCTACCCTTATGGCTACAAGATATGTAAAATCGGCTACGGCACTTTGCAGAAGAGATTGCCTTGGTATGATAACTTTATCAAAGGGGAGGCCACGCCCACTTCGCTAAATGGTATTAAGAAAGCTATACGCCTTCTTCAAAGGAATAATTATATTTTTCGCCTTACCGACAGAATAGGCAATACAGGTAGCTGGTATAGGGTGCTCTCAGTTCACGAGGTTCTCTCGGAGCGAGGACTTAAAAATAGTTTACTCCAAGACCTTAGTAGTATGCCATTAAGTGGTATACCACTAAGTAGCATGCCACTAAAGGAAATACCCGAAAAAACAAGAAAAGCGGTAGCTGAATTGTTGGAAGGTTCGACTCTTCCTTAGCCAACTAGGGATTTTATCACTGGCAAATGATTGCTGAAAAAGGGAGAAAGCTTAATCAAGGTAACATACTGCCGATCCAAAGCCGAATATAATTCCGGCAATTTACATAATCCAGAAGAACAGACTAAAAAGAAGATAGTTAATTGAGGGATGATCATAATTAATCGCAGATACAGTTATAGTATGAAGTGGATAAAGTTGTAATTATTTAAAAGTGTAGTCTTAGGGCAGGTTCTCGAGGATTTATGTCCACTCCTCACTAGGAGATAAGAGATCCCACAGACCAAAAAGGGAGGTGATAGTTTTTATATAGCAGAGAAGAGCCAAGTCTAGTGGTGTGGTTGACATCTTAACCACGCGAATCTCAAAAAATTATAAAGGAGGCTTTAAAGTTATGAGGAGATCATTACTTCTAATAGTCCTGTGTGTAAGCTTAATGTTGGTTATTATCCCTACTTCCTTTGCTCAGAAGTATAACGAGGCACCTATGCTGGCAGAATTGGTAAAGGAAGGTAAGCTCCTCCCGGTGGAGGAGAGACTTCCAGAGGAACCATTCGTGGTAGAGCCGATAGAAGAAGTTGGACGCTACGGAGGAACGTTGCGGTTAGGTATGGTATCGGCTTCTTCTTGGGCTGAAGCTTCACAATTTACGATGGAGTATATAATTATGAGGGATCAAAGGGATATGACCAAGTTAGTTCCCAGTATATGTGAGAGCTGGGAATTCTCCAATGAGGGGAAAACCTTTACTTTGCACTTTAGAAAAGGATTAAAGTGGTCCGATGGCCATCCCTTTACCGCCGATGACATACTCTTCTGGTGGGAAGATGTTATTATGAACGATGAGCTTAATCCAGTAAAGCCCACCAAATGGAGACCTGGGGGAGAATTGATGAATGTGGAAAAGGTGGATGACTGTACTGTCAATTACCACTTTGCGGTGCCTTACTATGCGGCGGTTTATCTCTTTGCTCAGGTAGCTGGGCATGGAAGTCAGGGGCAATGTTATATGCCAAAACATGCCCTAACCCAATATCACATAAAATATAACCCCGAAGCTCAGAAACTGGCCGAGGAGGCAGGATATGATACCTGGTGGCAACTATTTCAATATAAAGCACAACCTACAAGCACTGATAGTCAGCAACATCCTGACATTCCTGTTATGGGAGCTTGGGCAATAAAGGAACTGCTTCCTGACGGAGCCATATGGGAACGTAACCCCTACTACTTTAAGGTAGATACCGCAGGAAATCAGCTACCTTATGTCGATCGTCTTAGAGGAGTTATGTTTAGGGATGCTCCTACCCTCCTTATGCTTATGACTACTGGTCAGATAGATTTCAGTAATGGTTGGGGGACTGGCATAGTTGATTATCCTACCCTTGTAAAAGGTGCGGAAGCGGGGGGATATCAATATCGGTTAGCCAAGGATCTATGGCCTTCAGCAGGTGTATATCACTTTAACCATAACTATAAGGAGAATCCAGCTTTAACAGAGTTTCTCAGAAACAAGAAATTCAGGCAAGCTCTATCTCTCGCTATCGATCGAGAGGAGATCGTAAAAGTAGTGGGTCTGGGAAATGGAGTTCCCTATCAAGCTACTTGTAATCCTGATTGCAGTTTCTATGAGGAGCGTTGGTCTAAAGCCTATACTGAGTATGATCCTGAGAGAGCCAACGCGATGTTGGATGAGATAGGCTTAACCGAGCGGGATGCTGAAGGATATCGCTTATTGCCCAACGGAGAACCTCTATCGTTAATCGTAGAGCAAACCGAGGATATGGCTTATTGGGTTCCCATAAATGAGCTGGTGAAGGAATACTGGGCAGACGTTGGGATCCGAGTGATTCCCAAGGTAGTAGAGCGTAGCCTTTACTGGACTCGCCTCGGTGCAGGAGAGATGCAGATTAATCTCTGGGTTTTAGATGCTTTTACGGAATACTGCCTTATCCCTAACCAAATGTCCAATCTACGAGCTTGGTGGTGGGCTCCCGAATGGTGGGCCTGGTGGGATACAGGAGGAGAATCAGGAGAAGAGCCTCCAGAAAAAATAAAGGAGATGCTCTCCTTATGTGATCAGATCCCCTCTCTTCCTCCCGAGGAGATGAGGAAGGTAGCCAAGCAGATACTTGATATGGAGGCTGAGGAGCTTTGGATGGTTGGAACCATAGGCTTCATAGGAAAACCCGCCATAGCGAAGATTGGCCTGGGAAATGTCAACAACGAAGCTCCTGGTGATGCCTGGGATGTTTGTGGCTCAAGAGCCGCGTGGGTAGAGCAAATATTCTGGAAGGAGTAAGATAACTACTGAGGGAGATACTAGTTCTTAGTATCTCCCGAATAGCTCCTAATTACTAACTATCAAAATTGAAGTAAGAGATATTACAGGCCAAAAAAGGAGGTGATGTAGATAAGATAAATAGTTTTCATATAGCAGAGAAGAGACTAGTCTAGCAAGCCTTTCTAGTGTGGTTGACATCTTAAACCACACAAATCTCAAAAAAATTATGAAGGAGGTTTTAAAATTATGAGGAGATCATTACCTCTAGTAGTCTTGTGTGTAAGCTTAATGTTGGTTGTTATACCCACTTCCTTTGCTCAGAAGTATAACGAGGCACCTATGCTGGCAGAATTGGTAAAGGAAGGTAAGCTCCCCCCGGTGGAGGAGAGGCTTCCAGAGGAGCCATTCGTATTAGAGCCGATAGAAATGATTGGACGATATGGAGGAACGGTGCGGGCTGCTATGGTATCTGCTGCTACATGGTGCGAACCCTCACAATATACGATGGAGTGTATGATTATGAGGGATCAAAGGGATATAACTAAGTTGATCCCCAATATATGCAAGAGCTGGGAATTCTCTAACGAAGGGAAGACCTTTACCTTGCATCTGAGGAAGGGATTGAAGTGGTCCGATGGTCATCTATTTACAACAGATGACATACTTTTCTGGTGGGAAGATTATATCCTGAACGATGAGATTGTTCCCGTAAAGCCCTCCCAGTGGAGACCTGGGGGAGAATTAATGAAGGTGGAAAAGGTGGATGACTATACCGTCAATTTCCATTTTGGGGTGCCTTACTATGCATCGCTCTATTTCTTTGCCCAAGTAGCTGGGTGGGGAGTTCAGGGACAATGTTATATGCCGAAACATGCCCTAACCCAATATCACATAAAATATAACCCCGAAGCTCAGGAACTGGCCGAAGAGGAAGGATATGATTATTGGTGGCAGCTATTTCTATATAAAGCACTACCTAGGAGCCGTGATGATCAGCAACATCCTGACATTCCTGTTCTGGGGGCTTGGGCAGTGAAGGAAGTGCTTCCTGACGGAGTTATATGGGAACGTAATCCCTACTACTTCAAGGTAGATACCGCAGGCAATCAGCTGCCTTATGTCGATCGTCTTAGAGGGGTTATATTCAGAGATGCGGCTACCCTCATTATGCTTATGACTACTGGTCAGATAGATCTCAATTATGGTTGGGGAACTGGTATAATTGATTATCCTACCCTTGTGAAAAATGCGGAAGTGGGGGGATATGAATACTGGTTAGCCAAGGATATATGGCCTTCAGCAGGTGTATATCACTTTAACCATAACTATAAGGATAATCCAGCTTTAACAGAGTTTCTCAGAAACAAAACGTTTAGACAAGCTCTATCCCTTGCCATTAATCGAGAGGAGATCATAAAAGTAGTGGGGATGGGAAATGGAGTTGCCTATCAGGCTACCTGTAATCCTGATTGCAGTTTCTATGAGGAGCGTTGGTCTAAAGCCTATATTGAGTATGATCCTGAGAGAGCCAACGCGATGTTGGATGAGATAGGCTTAACCGAGCGGGATGCTGAAGGATATCGCTTATTGCCCAACGGAGAACCTCTATCGTTAATCGTAGAGCAAACCGAGGATATGGCTTATTGGGTTCCCATAAATGAGCTGGTGAAGGAATACTGGGCAGACGTTGGGATCCGAGTGATTCCCAAGGTAGTAGAGCGTAGCCTTTACTGGACTCGCCTCGGTGCAGGAGAGATGCAGATTAATCTCTGGGTTTTAGATGGTTTCACGGAATACTGCCTTATCCCTAACCGAATGTCCAATCTACGAGCTTGGTGGTGGGCTCCTGAATGGTGGACCTGGTGGGATACAGGAGGAGAAGCAGGGGAAGAGCCTCCAGAAAAAATAAAGGAGATGCTCTCCTTATGTGATAAAAGTCCCTATCTTTCTCCAGAAGAAGTGAGAGAAGTAGCCAAGCAGGTATTTGACTTGCAAGCTGAGGAGCTTTGGATGGTTGGAACCATAGGCTTCATAGGAAAACCTGCGATAGCGAAGGTTGGCCTAGGAAATATCAACAAGACCGCTCCTGGTGATAGCCATGATGTCGGTGGCTCAAGAGCCGGGTGGCCAGAGCAAGTATTCTGGAAGGAATAAGATAATTACTGAGGGAGATACTAGTTTTTAGTATCTCCCTCTCTCCATATAGGAGGAAAAATGTCAGTTAAATTGTATATTATCCGGAGACTCTTTTATATGATTGTTCTCCTTTTTGTGATATCTATTGTAAGCTTTATCATCATTCAACTCCCCCCTGGGGATTATTTGAGCGCTTACATAGCCCAACTAAGGATGAGTGGCCAAAGGCTTGACGAAGCTCAGATCGCGTCCTTAACAAGACAATACGGTCTTGATTTACCAATTTATCAGCAGTATTTTAAATGGATATGGAACATACTCCGGGGAAATCTGGGCCGTTCTTTCCAGTGGAACAGACCGGTAGATGAGCTATTAGCTGAACGATTACCGATTACGTTGATTATTTCCTCACTTACCCTGATTTTTACCTATGTTATGGCTGTTCCTATCGGGATCTACTCCGCTATACGACAATATTCTATATTTGACTATGCTTTTATCGTTATCGGTTTTATTGGGTTGGCAGTGCCCAATTTTCTTCTTGCTCTAGTGCTAATGTATCTTTTTTATCGATTTTTTGGAATTAGTCCTATGGGTCTCTTCTCACCTGCTTATGTAGATGCTTCCTGGAGTATGGCTAAATTTCTAGATATGCTGAGTCATATATGGGTTCCGATAATCGTTATCGGAACTGCTGGGACAGCGGGCATAATCCGGGTTATGAGAGGCTGTTTATTGGATGAGCTTAATAGACAGTATGTTATAACAGCTAGAGCTAAAGGGGTTTCAGAAAGGAGATTGCTCTTTAAATATCCAGTTAGAATGGCTATAAACCCTATAATAAGTACCGTAGGTTGGATACTACCGGGGATATTTTCTGGAGGAGCAATCACCGCTATAGTATTACGCTTGCCTACAATAGGGCCTTTGCTTTTGGATGCATTAATAGTGCAAGATATGTATCTAGCAGGAAGTATCGTACTAATATTATGTTTCTTGACAATAGTAGGAACTTTTATCTCCGATATTCTTTTGGCTTTAGCAGATCCTAGAATTAGATATGAGGCGAGGGAATAATGGCAACAGGGACGATAGAAATTACCGCGGAAGAGAGAATGTATTTAGCTTCCCAGTGGGAGCTAATGTGGCGGAAATTTAAGAAGCATAAGTTAGCTATTATAAGTGGAGCGATATTGATTGTCCTCTATATAGTAGCTATCTTCTGTGAGTTTTTCTCTCCTTATAATCCATATAGACGCTTCGATTATACATACTGTCCCCCCCGAAAACTCCATTTCTTTGATAAGGGAAAGTTTAGTCTTAGACCATTTGTCTATGGAATAAAAGAGGAACGGGATAAAGTTAGTTTTCAGATGCTCTATACTGAAGATGAAGATAAAAAGTATCCAATACATTTCTTCGTTCGAGGTGACAAATATAAGCTTTGGAGTTTATTCAAGATGGATATTCACCTATTTGGGGTAGATGAGGGGGGTTTTATTTCCCTGCTTGGAACGGATAAGTTAGGAAGAGACCTATTCACCAGGATTCTCACTGGAGCCCGAATATCTCTATCTATAGGATTGGTAGGTGTGTTCTTCAGCTTTATACTAGGTAGCATATTAGGAGGGATTTCAGGATATTTTGGGGGATCCATCGATATGGTTGTTCAAAGGATCATAGAATTCTTATTATCGATTCCAACGATTCCCTTGTGGATGGCTTTAAGTGCGGCTTTGCCCCCCGATTGGTCACCTCTTAAGACCTATTTTGGAATCACTATTGTCCTTTCTATTGTGGGTTGGTGCGGTTTAGCTCGGGTAGTTAGAGGAAAATTTTTGCAAATACGAGTAGAAGATTTTGTTATGGCCGCAAGACTCGGAGGATCGAGTGAGTTCAGGGTAATAATGAGGCATATCCTCCCCAGTTGTCTGAGTTATCTAATAGTAAGCATTACTTTATCCATCCCTGGGATGATATTAGGAGAAACAAGTTTAAGTTTTCTCGGGCTTGGACTTCGTCCTCCGGTGGTTAGCTGGGGCGTTCTACTAAAGGATGCCCAAAATCCCCACTCATTATATGTTTATCCCTGGTTGCTCATTCCTGCAATCTTTGTAATTGTTACAGTATTAGCCTTCAATGGTGTAGGTGATGGCTTACGTGATGCCGCTGATCCTTATAGGTAGAAGCAGAGAAGAAAGAAGCATACTTATTATGTTCGAGGCTATCTGCCAGGGCTTATCCTCTGGCAGATAGCCATAATTACTAACTGTCAATATTAAAAGGGGGTTTTTTGATGAATAAGAAATGGTTTCAAAGGAGTTATAGGCGTAATTTGGTAGATATGCATATTGCTGATTGGGATGAGAAGTTCCTTTCAAGGTTTGATCCTAAAACCTATGTAGATCTCCTAGAGTTAGCTCAGGTGAGTGCGGCTATGGTATATGCCAATTCCGCGGTAGGCAATTGTTATTGGCCTACAAAGGTAGGGCATATGCACAAGGGACTAAGGGGGAGAGATATCCTGAGTGAGATCATCGAACTATGTCATCAGAGAGAGATAGATGTGATAATTTATTATGTTTTGATCTATAACAACTGGGCGTATGAGAATAATCCCCAGTGGAGGATAATCAAAGCAGATGGGAAGGAAGCGACAGCAGATGGTCGGTTTGGAGTTTGTTGTCCCAACTCTGGATATCGAGATTTTGCGGTAGCCGAGATAGAGGATTTCTGCAGTAACTATGATTTTGAAGGCATATTCTTCGATATGACTTTCTGGCCTCACATCTGCTATTGCTCATCTTGTCAAGAGAGATACAAGAAGGAGGTAGGAAAGGAACTTCCTCAGATCGTCGATTGGGAGGATCCTGATTGGGTGAAGTTCCAGAGGAAACGGGAGGAATGGATAACGGAATTTGCTAATCTAGCTACCTCTACCGCAAAGAGGATAAAGTCTGAAGTTACGGTAGATCACCAATTCTCTACCTGTATAGGGGACTTTAGACAGGGAGTAACTGCAGAAATAGCTAAGGCATGTGATTATACTGGAGGAGATTTCTACGGAGGGCTATTGCAGGAATCTTTCATCTGCAAGTTATTCTATAACCTTACACCTAATAAGCCCTTTGAATTTCATACCTCTAGGTGTCCTAACCTAAAAGATCATATTACGATGAGGTCTGAGGAGCTAATGGAAGCTCATGTATATTCAGCATTAGCCAATAACGGTGCTTTTCTCTTCATTGATGCTATTGATCCCATAGGGACCTTGAATAAAGATGTCTATGAGATGATGGGAAGGGTCTTTGGTGAAACGAGGGCTTATGAGAAATATCTGGGAGGTGAGCTTTGTCAAGACATTGGGATATATTTCAGTTTCGCTTCGAAGCTTCTAACCCTTCAAGGCTTATCCCACTTAGAAGCTTCAATAAATGTAGCTAAGTCTCTTCTGAATGAGAATATCCCCTTCGGAGTGATCACTAAGGATGATCTAAAGGATCTATCTAACTATCAGGTAATCGTTCTTCCCAAGGTCTTAATGATGGATGAAGAAGAAGTGAAGGCTCTTAGAGAATATGTAGCCTCTGGTGGCAGTCTCTATGTAAGTGGTTCTGCTTCTCTCCTTGATAAGGATGGAAACAAACATAAGGACTTTATGCTTGCTGATGTCTTAGGGGTATCATATCTGGGAGAGACGAAGGAGAGATTAACCTATATCGCTCCCACTTCAAGAGCTTCGGAGCTCTTCCCGAATATCTCCTCGGAATATCCCCTTACCATATTCGGACCTCAGATAAAAGCAAAACCAGCTAATGAGGACGAAGTATTAGCTACCATTACTCTCCCCTATACTGATCCCGCTGATCATACTAAGTTCGCTTCTATCCATTCTAATCCCCCTGGCATTCCTACTGAATATCCTGCTATTGTTATGAGGAGCTTTGGCAAGGGTAAGGTAGTATGGGTTGCTGGGGATTTAGAGCTGATGAAGTATGATCCCCAGAGGAAGGTATTCACCAATCTGATTAAATCACTAGCTCAAAAACCTTTCTCCTTTGAGTCAGATGCTCCTAAGTCGGTAGAGATAACTCTATTTCATCAGGGGGAGAGTAAGAGGTATATCATCAACTTCCTCAATTTTCAGGAGGAGTTACCCAATATTCCTATCTCAGGGATTACTTGTAGGATTAAGCTAGAGGGGAAGAAAGCAACTAAGTTGGTAAAGTTACCAGAGGAGGAAGAGATTCCTTTTGAGCTGAAGGGGAATTACGTTGAATTTAAGACTCCTCAACTAGAAACATTCTTGATGTTAGCATTAAATTACGAATAATAAAAGGGGGTGTTGATTTCTCTATTGCTCAAAGCCGACAGATTTTCTTCTATGGCGAAGGAACAATAAACGATAGGTGATAAATTAATATAATTAAAGGGAGGCTTTGTGATGGATAAGAAGTGGTTTCAAAGGAGTTATAGGCGTAATTTAGTAGATATGCATATTACTGATTGGGATGAGAAGTTTCTTTCAGAGTTTGATCCTAAGGCTTATGTGGATCTCCTGGAGTTAGCTCAGGTAAGCGCAGCTATGGTTTATGCTAATTCCCATGTAGGTAATTGCTATTGGCCTACGAAGGTGGGACATATGCACGAGGGACTAAAGAGGAGAGATATCCTAGGTGAGATCATAGAGCTATGTCACCAAAGAGGGATGGATTTTATAGTCTATTATAGTTTGATCTATAACAACTGGGCGTATGAGAATAATCCCCAGTGGAGGATAATCAAAGCAGATGGGAAGGAAGCGGCAGCAAGTAGCCGTTATGGAGTTTGTTGTCCCAACTCTGGATATCGAGATTTTGCGGTAGCTCAAATAGAGGAGTTCTGCAGTAACTATGATTTTGAGGGAATATTCTTTGATATGACCTTCTGGCCTCATATCTGCTATTGCTCGTCTTGTCAAGAGAGATACAAGAAGGAGGTAGAAAAGGAGCTTCCTCGGATCGTCGATTGGGAGGATCCTGATTGGGTGAAGTTCCAGAGGAAACGGGAAGAGTGGTTAACAGAATTTGCCAATCTAGCTACTTCTACCGCAAAGAGGATAAAACCTGAAGTTACGGTAGATCACCAATTCTCTACCTCTATAGCGGGCTCTGGACGTGGAGTAACTGCAGGGATAGCTAAGGCATGCGATTATACTGGTGGGGATTTCTATGGAGGGCTATTACAGCAATCCTTCATCTGTAAGTTATTCTATAACCTTACCCCTAACAAGCCCTTTGAATTTCATACCTCTAGATGTCCTAACCTAAGGGATCATACTACAATGAAATCTGAAGAGCTAATGGAAGCTCATGTATATTCAGGATTAGCAAATAATGGCGCTTTTCTCTTCATTGATGCCATTGATCCCATAGGGACCTTGAATAAGGATGTCTATGAGATGATGGGGAGGGTCTATGGCGAAACGAAGGCTTATGAGGAATATCTAGGAGGTGAGCTTTGCCAAGACGTAGGGATATATTTCAGTTTTGCTTCAAAGTTCAACCCCCTAGATAATGGAAAAAATATCTCAGAACTGAAACGTGGCTACTTTAGAGAGCAACCTCATTTAGAAACTTCAGTAAATGTAGTTAAGTCTCTTCTGAACGAGAATATTCCCTTCGGAGTGATCACTAAGGAGGATCTAAAGGATCTGTCTAACTATCAGGTAATCGTTCTTCCCAAGGTCTTAATGATGGATGAAGAGGAAGTGAAGGCTCTTAGAGAATATGTCGCTTCTGGTGGCAGTCTCTATGTAAGTGGATCGGCTTCTCTTCTTGATAAAGACGGAAACAAGCAGAAAGATTTTATGCTGGCTGATGTCTTGGGAGTATCATATCTGGGAGAGACGAAGGAGAGATTAACCTATATCGCTCCCACTTCGAAAGTTGCTGAGCTATTTCCCAATGTCTCCTCCGAGTATCCCCTTACCATCTTCGGACCTCAGATAAAAGCAAAACCAGCTAATGAAGATGAGGTATTAGCTACTATCACTCTACCCTATACCGATCCTGTTGATCATACTAAGTTCGCCTCTATTCACTCCAATCCTCCTGGCATTCCTACGGAATATCCTGCTATTGTTATGAGGAGCTTCGGTAAGGGTAAGGCGGTATGGGTTGCGGAGGATTTAGAACTGATGAAGTATGATTCCCAGAGGGAGGTATTCACCAACCTGATCAAGTCCTTAGCTCAGAAACCTTTCTCCTTCGAGTCGGATGCTCCTAAGTCGGTAGAGATAACTCTATTCCATCAGGGGGAGAATAAGAGATATATCATTAACTTCCTCAACTTTCAGGAGGAGTTGCCCAATATTCCTGTCTCAGGGATTACTTGTAGGGTTAAATTGGAGGGGAGGAAAGCAACTAGGTTAGTGAAGTTACCAGAGGAGGAAGAGATTCCTTTCGAAGTGAAGGGAAATTACGTTGAGTTTGAGACTCCAGAGCTAGAGACATTCCTGATGTTAGCCTTAAATTATGAATAATAAAGGGGGTGTTGATTTCTTTATTGCTCAAAGCCGATAGATTTTCTTCTATGGCGAAGGGACAATATGAGCGATAGGTGATAAATTAACATAATTAAAAGGAGGCTTTTTGATGGATAAGAAGTGGTTTCAGAAGAGTTATAGGCGTAATTTGACGGATATGCATATTACTGACTGGAATGAGGAGTTCCTTTCAAAGTTTGATCCTAAGACCTATGTGGATCTCCTAGAGTTAGCTCAGGTGAAGTCAGCTATGGTTTATGCCAATTCCCACGTGGGTAACTGCTATTGGCCTACGAAGGTGGGACATATGCACGAGGGATTAAAGGGTAGGGATATCCTGGGTGAGATGATTGAGCAATGCCACCAGAGGGGGATGGATTTCATAGTCTATTACAGTCTGATCTTTAACAACTGGGCGTATGAGAATAATCCCTCGTGGAGGATAATTAGAGCAGATGGGAAGGAAGCAGCCGCAGATAGACGCTATGGAGTTTGTTGTCCCAATTCCGGATATCGAGATTTTGCTGTAGCTGAGATAGAGGATTTCTGCAGTAACTATGATTTTGAGGGAATATTCTTCGATATGACTTTCTGGCCTCATATCTGCTATTGCTCGTCTTGTCAAGAGAGATACAGGAAGGAGGTAGGAAAGGAACTTCCTCGGATCGTCAATTGGGAGGATCCAGAGTGGGTGAAGTTCCAGAGGAAGCGGGAGGAATGGTTAACAGAATTTACCAAGCTAGCTACCTTTACGGCAAAAAGGGTAAAGCCTGGAGTTGCAGTAGAAAATCAATTCTCTACCTCCATAGCTAACTTTGGACAGGGAGTAACTGCAGAAATAGGTAAGACAAGTGATTATGCTGGTGGGGATTTCTATGGAGGGCTATTGCAGGAATCCTTCATCTGCAAGTTATACTATAACCTTACCCCTAATAAGCCCTTTGAGTTTATGACTTCTAGGTGCATTCATCTAAGTGATCATACCACAAGGAAGTCTGAGGAGCTAATGAAAGTTCATGCCTATTCGGCATTAGCTAATGATGGTGCATTTCTCTTTATTGATGCCATTGATCCCGTAGGGACCATGAATAGGGATGTCTATGAGATTATGGGGAGGGTCTTTGGCGAAACGAAGGCTTATGAGAAATATCTAGGAGGTGATCTTTGCCAAGACGTAGCGATATATTTCAGTTTTGCCTCGAAGTTTAATCCCGCAGATAACGGGAAGAATATCTCAGAACTGAAACGTGGCTTCTTTAGTGATCAACCTCACTTAGAAACTTCAGTAAATGCAGTTAAGTCCCTTCTGAACGAGAATATCCCCTTCGGAGTGATCACTAAGGATGATCTCAAGGATCTATCCGATTATCAAGTCATCGTTCTTCCCAAGGTCTTGATGATGGATGAAGAGGAAGTGAAGGCTCTCAGAGAATTTGTGGCTTCCGGTGGCAGTCTCTATGCAAGCGGTTCTGCTTCACTTCTCGATAAAGACGGGAACAAACAGAAAGATTTTATGCTCGCTGATGTCTTAGGGGTATCATATCTAGGAGAGACAAAGGAGAGATTAACCTATATCGCTCCCACTTCAAAAGCTGCTGAGCTCTTCCCGAATATCTCCTCCGAATATCCCCTGACCATCTTCGGGCCTCAAATAAAAGCAAAGCCAGTTAACCAGGAGGAGGTATTAGCCACCATTACCCTCCCCTATACTGATCCAGCTGATCATACTAAGTTCTCCTCTATACATTCCAATCCCCCTGGTATCCCTACTGAATATCCTGCTGTTATCTTGAGAGACTTTGGCAAAGGTAAGGTAGTATGGGTTGCGGGAGATTTGGAGATGATGAAGTATGATCCCCAGAGGAAGGTATTCATCAATTTGATTAAGTCACTAGCTCAAAAACCTTTCTCCTTCGAAGCAGATGCTCCTAAGTCAGTAGAGATAACTTTATTTCATCAGGAAGAGAATAAGAGATATATCATTAATTTCCTCAACTTTCAGGAAGAGTTACCCAATATCCCCATCTCAGGGATTACTTGTAGGGTTAAGCTAGAGGGGAAGAAACCAACTAAGTTAATGAAGTTACCAGGGGAGGAAGAAATTCCCTTTGAACTGAAGGGAAATTACGTTGAATTTAGGACTCCCGAGCTGGAGACATTCCTGATGTTAGCATTAAATTATGAACAGTGAAGGGAGGATATGGATTTCTCTATTGCTCGAGGTCAATAGAGAGTCATCAGGATTATGAATATCTTGGAGAAAAAGAATCGCTCATATTAGAATAGCATGCACAGCCAAAGTAGCCTGAACTTCTATCGATCGTGACTAGATCTCATCTAGGAGACAGATGAACGACGAACTTCAAGTGAATAGAATTCGCATCAGTCAATCTAGCGCACTTTATGCGAATATGAGCGACTTTATTGCTCATATTGGATTCTGCGTGTTTAGCTAAAAATGTTTTTATTTTGTAATCACCCCCTAACCCCTCCCATCTAGGGAGTGGGAAATAGAAAGATCAGTCTATCTGGATGTCCCCTCTCCCCTGGTGGGAGAGGGATAGGGTGAGGGGGAAATTATTTCTTTCGCTTATTAGATTAGTCTAGTGCACCTTATGCGAATATGAGCGAACTTTATACCCAAGGTGTTGCTTAGGAAAGCCGATTTTGTGGTCTAGTTTTCCGATGACAGTACACCTCGATATGTTTTCCTAGTATGATTTAATAGAGTATCATCTATTACCACAAAACCCCTCTTAGCATTCACTCCTCTAGGGAGATGTTCCCTCTCTAGCTTTATCCTCCTATTATTCACTTTCCTCCCACTTAGCTAGGGAGTTCATCTCTTCAATATTTGCTCTCCGCTACTATCAATCCCCTGATATATTCTTGGAAATACTTAAATTGTTCCTTGCTAGAGAAGATATCTTTGAAGAGAGGAGCTGCTTTTGTCGCCACTGAGGGAAATTCTACTATGGGTATCATTTCTTAAACCTCCGTTCGCTCACTTTCTCTTCCTTATATCATATCTACTTCCCTTTGTCAAATCGCAAAAGTTAATCAATTATTTACTCGATCCTATTTAAAATTCTCTTGACTTCCTTTCTATTTTATGGTATGATTATCTCAAGATATGAGATTTATTATCCCACATCTTGAGATTTGTTTATATGGTGAATTTATAAGCAGATCCTGTTTACATAATGGAGAATAAAATTGAATAAAAAAATTAGTCATGAAGTTATGAAATTAAGTAATTTACTAAGTATTTTAAGAACTATCAGAGATTTAGGACCTGTCTCTCGAGTGCAGATACAAAGGAAGACTAAATTAAGCTGGGGCACTATAACCACTTCTATTAAAGAGTTGCTGGAAAGAGATATAGTTAAGGAGATTGGAGCAGTGAATACTGGCGTGGGAAGACGCCCTGTGGAGCTAGATATCAACATAGAGAGAAATTTTGCTTTAGGAGTCCGCTTGGGATCTACTCTTCTGCGATCAGTATTGCTTAATGCTAAAAGGGAAGTAATCGGGTACCTGAAAGCTCCAGTTGATTCCCTCGGATCTAAGGAGGCTATATTAAAACAATTATATGATATTACCGAGAAAACTATGAAGGAGTTCTCTATCACTATAGATAAAGTCGCGGGTATTGGCATTGCCGCTCCTGGAGCCGTGAATGCAGAGGAAGGTATCTGCCTTTATGCTCCTCACCATCCGGCGTGGAAAAACGTTCCACTTAAATCGCTTCTTGAAGATAGATTTGGAGTTCCCTGTCTTGTGGAACATGTAAATAACTGTTTTGCTCTCTCTGAAAAGTGGTTTGGGTTAGGAAAGGGTAGTAATAATTTCCTATGTGTTCTCTTGGGAACAGGGATAAGTGTAGGGATAATAATAAATGGTGAGGTCTATCGGGGAGCTGATGGCACAGCTGGAGAGTTTGGACATATTATCATAGATCCAGCAGGACCGAAATGCGTATGTGGTAATAATGGATGCTTAGAGGTTTACGCCTCAGGAGTAGCTATCAGTAAACAAGCAGCTGAAATGGTCTCAAAATATGGGGATCCTAAGATTCTAGAGATAGCTGAGGGGAAGATAGAAAATATCACTGGAGAGACTGTATTTCTAGCTGCAAAAGAGGGAGATAAGTTAGCACTTCAGCTCTTCGAGAAAGTCGGGCATTTTCTGGGTATAGGGATCAGCAACTTGATAAATCTCTTTAATCCAGAATATATCGTCTTAGGAGGTAGAATATCGATTGCCAGTGAATTCTTTCTGCCGAAGATGAAGGAGACGATAGAGGAAAGAGCGTGGCATGCCTCACGGAGGGATTTAAAAATATCTGATCTATTAGTTGGTAAAGGAGGAGCGTTGGGAGCAGCAGGTATGATTCTGAATAAAATTTATAACAGCGATCTACTTTTTCAGCAATAGCAAGATAGCTCCAAAATGTGAGGTAATGTAATAATTACAAGGATGAGGTAATCTGGTGCAGAAAGGAGGGGAGAGATAAAGCACTGCCTCTTAATATAAAGATTTTAACCGAAAGGATGTCAAATAACACCTAAAAATAAAAAGGAGGGAAATTAAGTGAAAAGGTTGACTATATGTTTGGCGATTGGTTTAGCATTAGCTTTGGTGATCTCTTTCTCGGCGATAGCGCAGGAGGAAGAGGTCAAGAAGGAGGAGATCCTCTTCTGGACGTGGGCTGGTGGCCGAGAGATCACTATGTTAGAGTCTAAGATCACGAGATTCGAGTTCATCTATCCAGACATCAAGGTGAAGATGCAGCCACTTCCCTTCGTGGAGTACCAGACAAAGCTTTTATCAGGCCATGCCTCTGGAACTGCTCCCGATGTAGCTTACTATAGCCAAGTTATGCATAAGATGTTCTATGACCGAGGACTCCTAGAGGATCTATGGCCCTATGTGAAGGATGATAAGGTCTGGTTAGCTGATTATCGTCCTTTCCTGCTCGATGTCCATACCTTCGATAGTCACTATGTAGGCACTGGTCTCGGTGGTTGGGGAACAGCGATGATCTTCTACAACGTGGATATGTTCGAGGAGAATGGAATCGAAGGACCACCTAAGACTTGGGAAGAGTATCTGGATATCGCTAAGAGGCTCACTAAGGATACCAATGGAGATGGAAAGACCAATATCTTTGGCTGCCAAAACGATGGTTCTTTTGAAACCTATCTCGTCCTCTTGGAGTCCTTCGGAGGGGGGGTATTCAACGAGGATAGGTCGGAAACTATCATTGATAGCCCAGAGTCTATAGAGGCGATGCAGTTCTGGGGAGAGCTGATCAACGAGGAGAAGGTTCATACTCCTTGGGTTGGAACTCCAGGCGGTGTTGGCTTCACCTATAACAACGTTGCTATGGGAGTCTATGGTATCTGGTCGAATGGTTTCTGGACGACTATAATCGGGGACAAATTCAAATTCGATATTGCTCCTAACCCGGTTAAGGTGGCGAAATCTGCTCCCCTATCCTCCAGCGCTTATGGCGTTGCTATAGGGAGCAAGCATAAGGATGCCGCGGTAAAGTTAGCCAAGTATATGGCAAGTGCTGCTGGGCAGATCGAAAATGCCTTCATGGGCTTTGCGGCTTCGAGTAACCCCTCGCTCGACTTTATGTATGCAAACTCCCCTGTGTGGGCGGGCAAGGATTACCAAGCTTTAGCTGAGACAGCAGATTACGGCAAGCTCATGCCTCTTGATGTTCCCCGCTGGGAGGAAGTTCTTAGAGTTCTTACGAAGCAGAGGGACTTAGTATTAATCGGCCAAGAGACTGCTGAAAAGGCTATGGAGGATGCCGCTAAGACTATCAGGGATATAATGGCTGGTAAGGAAGTGTATTAGAGCAGAGTTAGACAGTATGGATAAGTTCAGGGCTGTCGTAGCAGTATGCTTATCGACTGCTACGACAGTCACTTATTTATGAAATAGGAGAGGATTAATATGCATGATAACAAAAGGAAGAGAAGAAAGATCAGGGGATTCAGCAAGGTTGGCTCGATCGAGGCCAGATGGGGATATTTTTTCCTCCTGCCAAATATTATCGGCTTTCTAACCTTTACTTTAATTCCCGTTGCTGTTTCCCTCTTCCTGAGCTTGTGTCGTTACGATATCCTAACTCCCGCGAGATTCGTCGGTTTATTAAACTATTCTAGACTGCTGAGAGATTCTTATAATTTGAATGCGCTGAAGAATACCCTATATTATACCCTGGGGGTTATACCATCAGGGATAATTATCTCTTTATTTCTAGCCATATTAGTAAATCAAAAATTGAAGGAGATCGTCCTTTATCGCGCCCTTTTCTTTCTACCAGTTATAACTTCTATGGTAGCGGTAAGCGTCGTCTGGGCTTGGTTATACGATCCGGTCAACGGCTACATCAACTATATCCTCAGATGGTTCGGGATAGATGGCCCAAACTGGTTGGGATCTACTACATGGGCAATGCCGGCGATCATCATTATGAGTGTTTGGAAGGGACTAGGCTTCAATATGGTGATTTATTTAGCCGCTCTACAAGGGATTCCTGAACAACTGTATGAAGCGGCTAGGATAGACGGAGCTGGCTGGTGGGCTCAATTTCGCCATATAACTCTGCCGATGGTCAGTCCGACCACCTTTTTCGTTCTGATAATGTCCGTTATAGGATCCTTCCAGGTTTTTGATCAAGCCTATATTATGACCAGAGGAGGGCCAGCGGAAGCGACAACGACTATGGTTTATCAAATTTACGTCAATGCATTCCAATACTTCCGGATGGGATATGCCTCGGCAATAGCTTGGCTTCTGTTCTTCATTATCTTAGGAGCTAGTCTATTTCAGATAAAATTTCAAAAGAGGTGGGTGTTCTATGAATAAAAAGACCAAAGACTTCATCCTCAGGTCGATTCTACGCATATTTCTTATAATCATCAGCTTAATGATGGTTGTGCCATTTCTCTGGATGATAACCACCTCGCTGAAGACCTCGGATCAGATCTTTACCTGGCCTCCAGAATGGATACCAAAGCCGGTTATATGGAGTAATTATATAGATGCTACCACTTTCTTTCCCTTCTTTCGCTATCTCTTAAATACCGCTTTCATTACTATCTGTATCGTTATTGGACAATTGATCACCTGCTCGATGGGGGGCTATGCCTTTGCTAGAGTGAGATTTCCTGGTCGAGATACGCTTTTCATCTTGTATATAGCTACAATGATGATCCCTGGTCAGGTAACCATCATTCCAGTATATATCCTATTCAAGTGGCTTCATTGGATCGATACCTACTACGCGGTGATTGTCCCAGGATTATTCAGCGCTTTTGGGACCTTTCTTCTGCGTCAGTTCTTCCTGACTATTCCTAGAGAGTTAGAGGAAGCAGCTATCATCGATGGCTGTTCCATCTTCGGCATCTATCATAGGATAATCCTACCACTTTCCAAGCCAGCTTTAGCCACTTTAGGAATATTCACCTTTATGGGAGCTTGGAATAGCTTCTTTTGGCCCCTGATCGTCTTGAATAGCCAGGAACGAATGACCCTATCCGTTGGACTCGCTCTTTTCGTAGGTCCTTTTGATACCACCTTCAACACCCTTATGGCGGCCTCAACTCTAGTTCTCCTTCCTGTAATTCTAGCTTATGTCTTCGCCCAAGGGTATTTCGTTAGAGGGATAACTCTATCGGGGTTGAAGGGATAGAGATTATTTAATGCGAAGTATAGACTCAATGAATTAAGGAGATGATCCAGTGACAACTTATAAGATCGACACTGAGAATCTATGCGTTGAATATGACTCGGGCAGAGGCATTTTTAATTCTTGGATAGGAGAGAAACCCCTATTTACAGAAGCCGTTATTGGTTTTGCTGATGGGGAGGGAGTGTTTATTAGCGGTAGCGATCCTTCTTATCGGAGAGAAGTTATAGTCGATAAACTACCCAATCCCTGGACTGAGGCTCAAGTTATGAAAGTGATCTATCGTTCGGCTAACCTTCCAACATTAGCTCACACTATCTATATCTTCGAGGATAAGCTCGCTTTGGGGTTCGATATAGAGATCATAAATGAGAGCGAGGAGGATATATATATCCGAGAGTTATATCCCTTAAGGTTGATGGAGGGAGGAAATCTCCTTATTTTCTCCGATCCCAAAAGCTTAAGAGTTTTGCAAGGTCATTATTGGATGACAGCGGAGGAAAATTATCGCCTGAGAAGTTTAGAAGATGGGAAACCAGTTAGAAATTGGTGGACAACAGCGATCGCTTCTCCCTCCTCGAAAGAGGGATTAGTAGCAGGGATACTATCCGCGGCTAATACCGAGGCCGCGATAATAACCAGATATTCGTCTGAAAGTAATAGTCTCGAACTTGTATTTAGTGGGGGCTGCTATTTGGATATAAATAAGCGTCACTATGAAACAGAAGAAATCTCTCCTGATATGGAAAGAAGGCCCCTCAGGATTCCTCCGGGAAATTTGTTTAAGATGTCGCCGGTTATTTTGATATGGAATAGCGATATATTTCAGGGGTTAAAAGAATATTCAGAGACGATAAAAACTTATAATAACATAAAGCTTCCACCCCATCCACCAGCAGGATTATTTACTGGGTATAGCATCGATAAGAAAAATGAGAGGGCTATAAACCTCAACGAGAGGGCAATCGAGGAATGGCTTGAATTTCTCCAAGAGACGAGTCTTCGGAGATATGGAATAGAGTATATTAAGATAGAGTTTGGTTTTGAAGGCTCTCCAACCATCTTTAACCCCTATGAGATGAATCGTCTTGGATTGCGCGGTTATAAAGTTGAGAAATATTTTCCCAAGGGTATAAAAGCATTGGTTGATGAGATTCACAGAAGGGGATTTAAGGCTGCGTGGCAATCTCGAACCTTTCTATATGTCAAGGGCGGGAGTCAAGATGAGGATGAGCGGACACGGGGAATATATAAAAGGGCAGTAGAGGAATGGGGTTTTGACTATTTGATGTTGGACTTTAATTACACAGATCTAACTAACTCCTGTTGGGAACGATCAGCAATGGATTTGATTCGTCATCGCTTCGAAGTTATCAGGGAGGCTGTAGGAGATGATATCTTTATTGAAGCATGTATGATCCCCTTTGGGCCAATAATGGAGGTAGCCGATGGCTTTCGCCCCTCAAGCGATTTTCGCGCGGGGTTGGATGATTATCTACTCAAGGGCTTTAAATCACGTTATTATCTAAACGGATATTGCTTCTATAACGATGCGGAATTCTTCGATGTCTCGGAGAGGCCCTTTCCTCCTCAGCGCCGGGGAACTGTGGAGGATGGTTGGGTGGGAGCGAGCGAATTCATTATCTATCCTATGGAACGGACTAAGGCTTGGTTATCGCTCATTGGAATCGCTGGGTTAAGCCTCTTTTGCGGAGGATATCTTCCTGCTTCTACTGCGGAGAGATGGAATCTATACAAGAAATTCCTGCCGGTCTATCCTATAGGAGGGCGACCGGTAGATCTATTTGAGAACGAATTGCCTCGAATATGGGATCTGAAGATGGAGAAGAAATTCGGAAGTTGGAACGTTGTAGGTCTATTTAACTGGAGTGATGAGGAGGAGCAAGAGATAAGTATAGATTTCAAAGAGTTGTACTTGGATAGTTCAGAGAAGTATCTCCTCTTCGATTTCTGGAGGAGCAAGTTTCTAGGGGAGTTTCAAGGTTCGTTCTCGGCTACCTTACAACCAAGAAGCTGTCTTGTGTTAGCGCTACACAGAAAGAGTGAAGTTCCCAAAGTCATCTCAACCGATAGACATATAACCCAAGGAGGGATAGAACTTATCGATGTTAAATGGGATGAAGCAAATAATACTTTGAGAGGTATCTCAAAGAGTCCGAAGAATACCTCTCATAATATCTTTATTTATTTGCCTAAAGGATATGAGGTGGGTAATCTTTCAGGTTGCGAGATGATCGAGGTGGAGAAGGATATCTTGAAGGTAGCAGTTGGGTTTGATGCCTCTAAGAGAAGGGAGTGGATGATAGTATTTAATAGAGAAGAGAGATAGTGATGAAATATAACCTCAAGTTAAGGGAGTAAATAGGAGAATGACGCGATGTTTACTGATGATAACTATTATGAGCTTGGCTATGGTAGCATTTATGATGCCGCAGGTCAATGGTTTCAATCCCGAATTAAATTCGGAAAACTCCAGAAAGGTGGAGAATCTCGCTATGAAAATTATGGGGATAGATATATCCACAGAGCATCTCAAATATATTCTAGATAAAACTGCTGAGAAACCCTATGCCTATATCCTACACCCTTATGATGTAGGGGAACGAATAGACTTCGAACAGGATTATGTCTGGCATTCTCTTAAGAAGGAGAGAGGATATGATATCAGTGAGCGCGGAAAGCTTGGAGTGATCAATATAAATTCCGATATAAATTGCTTGATAGGATTCGGAGCTCCAGATTCCGCTCCTGTCTTTGATATGGAGAGCAAAATCGAGCTTCATATAATGAATGTTCTAGTAGAGAAAGTCGATTCTTATAATTGGCTGGAGGCAGAAGTATGTTTCACCCCTTACAATTCTTCTACTCTTCTGATCGTTTTGAAGTTGAAAAATAAGGGCGATGAGGAGAGGAAATTATCCTGTTATCACTTGATAGGAAGGAGTAGGGGATTGCCCGATAGATATCGCAGTGAAATAGTTTATACTAAGGAGATGTTAGGAACTGAATGGAGTTGGAATGCGGAGAAGGAACGGAATGAGGCTATGCAAGTTATCTATAGCGAGGGGGAGTGTAGCAATCTCCTTTGCACTTTAGGAGCTAGCGAGATAGCAAAACAGGCTGATGTTGAGGAATTAAATTTAGATAATGAATATCTGATAGGGCAGGTAGTTGAGGTAACTTTGGGTGCGGAGGAGGAGAGGACGATTATTTTCTCTCTAAATATGCATTCTTTCGATAAAGGAAGGGATGAGATCTCCAAATTTTATGGAACGCGAATCACAAAGCTGGCTTTGCGTTATGATTGGCAGAAGCATATCAAGACCAGCTTAAAGAAGTATGAGAGGTATCCAGTAGTCGAGCTGCCGGAGGAGAGTTGGGAGAGCTATTTCTACTCAGCTTTGGAGCTTCCTCAAGCGGAGACCTTCAACCCCCAGCGAAATATGAAATTCCCATTCTATACTCTATGTCGAGCGCAAGGACAAGCTCATAAGAATCGACAGTGGTTTGAGGGAGGATGGACAGGATCAGGAGATTGCAGCCTATCGCTCTTTGCGACCCTGCCTGTGGATCCCTATCTTCCGATGGACCACTTCCGAAATAACATTGATCATCAAGCGGAGAGCGGATTATTGCCGAGCCTCTCAGTTGATGAGCTTTGGGTTGAGGGATCTCCTCCCATTATGATTTGGGAGGCTTGGAATACCTACCTATGGACAGGGGATAGAGAGTTTCTGGAAGAGACATTTGAAGCGGGTAAGAAGGATCTCGAGGGTTGGTATAACGAGCGAGATAGAACAGGAGATGGACTGTGCTATTTCAAGGACGTAATTGAGAATCTGAGGGATACCGGATTTTCGGGATGGAATGTGCAGGATGGCCATAATCCTAATAAGGTGCCAACTTTTCTTGTAGTTCCAATCTATGAGCAGGAGAACCTAGACCTGAATTGCTATCTCCTTAGCGAGGAGAGGGCTATGGCTCAGATAGCTGAACTGCTCGGTTATCAAGATGAAGCGAAGAAGTATAGAGAACTAGCGGATAGGAGAATACAATTTATGAATTGGTATATGTGGAATGAGGAAGATAAATGCTATTATGGAATAAGTGAGTATAATGGAACTATGGCTAATGTGAAGGATGTCGCGATCTTCTTCCCCTTATTCGCTGGTTTAGCTCCTCAAGAGCGAGCAGAGGAGTTAGTTAAACATCTAGATGATCCCGAGGAGTTTAAAACTGCTTATCCAGTTCCGACTTTAGCAATGGACGAGCCCACTTTCAAGTCTGATTGGCACTGGCATGGTCCAACTTGGATTCAGATGAATTGGCTGATTATGTTGGGATTGCGAGATTATGGCTACTATTCGAAAGCCTCGGAACTAGCCTATATAAATACCAAGATGATGTTCGATGGGCTTGAGGAGACATCTCACTTCAGCGAATATTACGATTCCATAACTGGAAAAGGTATCGGGCTTTATGACTATATCTGGGATGCTCTTCCGGCTGCATATATTACTCGGATATTCTTCGGGATAGAGCCTCATGCGGAGGGATTAGCTATACTTCCAGCTTTACCAGGAGACTGGAAGCAAATAAGGATCAGGGAGCTTCATATAAGGGGTAGCCTTATCGATCTAGAGGTTAAGAGGAGTCAAGAGGTAAAGCAGACATCAGTAACAGTTAATGGCGAATCTAAATCTGTTCTGGATAATAGGGGAATATTTATCTCTTGGAATGACATGCCAAGTAAGCTGAGTATAGTGATAGCTCATCCCTTAAATATTACCGAAGTGCACAAGCCACCGGAGGAGATGCCAAAATTGACTGGAGTGGAGATACCTCCTAAGCGATTTGCTAAATTTTAAAGAGGAGGAAGAATTATGTTAGCCGCGGTATTAGAAGGCGTAGGGAAGATGGTACTGAAGGAGATGGAGAAGCCAAAAACGGGTTTTGGAGAGGTTGTAGTAAAGGTCATGGCTTGTGGGATATGCCAAACAGATTATTCTGCCTATACTGGGAGGAGAACTAATTTCACCCCCGGGGTGATTGTGGGGCATGAGATATCAGGAGTTGTGGATGAGATCGGAGAGGGAGTTACCACAGTTAAACCTCAAGATGAAGTTGTCATCCTACCTGCGGTGCAATGCGGCCATTGTAAATATTGTAGGACTGGGTTTGATAATTACTGTCCTAACGGATTGGCTATTGGAGGAGAGGGATATGACAATGTCCTAAATGGAGGATTCGCGGAGTATGTATTAGTTCCAGAGAAGACCTTGTATGAGAAGCCGAAGAATGTGTCCTTTCCAGCAGCAGCTTTGACCGAGCCTCTAGCAGGATCATATAAGGGACTGATAGAATTTACTCAATTGAGAATAGGGGAGGATGTTGTTATAATTGGAGCTGGAGGGATGGGATTGCTGTTGACTCAGATAGCGGCTGCAGCTGGAGCCGGAAATCTGATCGTCATCGATATCGAGGATTTTAAGCAGGAATATGCTTTGAGGTGTGGAGCTAAACACTTCATAAACGCTCGTAAGGAGGATGCGAAGAAGAGGGTCTATGAAATCTTAGAGGATGGCCCTGATATCGTCTTCGAGGCGGCTGGCGCTTTAGAGGCAGCTAAGTTGACCTTTGACCTTACCAGAAGAGGAACAAGGATAAATATGTTTGGAGTTATCATTCCGGGGGAGATCCCGGTCTCCCCAGCGAAGATCCACTTTCAGGAGACAAGGATGGATGCTTCCTTCTCCGTTACCCCCCGAGTTATGATAAAAGCTTTAGAACTGCTGAAGAAAGAACTCGTAGATCCAATGAAAATGATAACTCACCAGATCCCCTTGAAGGAGATCGATAAAGCCCTGGAGGTAATGGGTTCTCCGAATAGGGTGAAAGTAGTAGTTATTCCTAGTGAGAAGTAGAGAGGGAGATAGGAGTGAAAGCGATAGTCGTCGAGAAGCCTAATAGAGTGGTCTACAAGGAGGTGGATATACCAACTTTATCCTCGGGAGAGGTGCTGATTAAATTAAAGTACACTGCGATCTGTGCTACAGATTTCGGGGTTATAGAGGGTCGAGTTCCGAAGGCGAGATATCCCATAATTCCGGGGCACGAGTGGAGTGGCATCGTGGAGGAAGTCTACGATAAGAGGGACGAGTATCTTTTAGGTAAAAGGGTAGTGGCAGAGAATCACATCACCTGTATGAGATGTCCAGCCTGTAGACAGGGCAAGTGGAATCAGTGCGTGAACTATGATGAGATCGGGTTCTCCAAAAATGGTGGTTATGCCGAATATCTTAAGACTATCGCAAATAATATACACCTACTTCCAGATGAAATATCCGATATCGAAGCCTCTCTTATCGAACCAACTGCAGTAGCAGTTTATACAATGCTCAGAACAGGGGTGCAGATTGGGGATAATGTTACGATATTGGGCGATGGCCCGATTGGCTTGCTCTGTATGCAGATCGCGAAGAATATGGGGGGACAGAAGATATTAGTCTCTGGAGGACATGACAGCAGACTAAAGCTTGCTAGAAAATTTGGGGCTTATGAAACATTCAATAGGCATACTGATCCAATATCGATCGTTGAGAGAGTAAGGGAGATCCATGAAGGTGGCTCAGATGTTGTTATAGAGGCAGCAGGATCCCCAAAAGCATTTAGAGACGCTCTAGATATTGCTCATCAAGAGGCGATAATCGGCATCACTGGTTTTTGTGAATGGAAAGAGGCGATAATCCAGCCAGATAAAATCTTAACGAAGAATCTCACAGTGAGAGGGGCAGATGCAAGTCCTGGGACCTGGGATATCGCAATAAGATTAGTGGCAAATGGAAAGATCAATCTGAGAGAGCTAATATCTCATACTTTCCAATTAGAGGAATGTGAGAAAGCTTTAATGATAGTTAAGAATAAGGAAGATGATCTTGTGAAAGGCGTATTCAAAATTAACTGAAGGTGGAAAATAATTCTACAAAGAATCTCTCTATAAACGTCTTTTAAACTATAGCCTTATCAGCTTTGTCTGATTCGAATCTGCTCTACGACAGCGATTAGAAATATTTATGCCCCACTTTCAAATAATTCTTTGATAGTCCGAATATAAATCTGTCAGCATATTATATAACAATTCTTGTTATAATCAACACTGTTGAGAGAGACCATCCAAATTGTTAAGATCTCAAAACTTTTTCTCTTTTTTACCCAAAGAGAGAATTATTGGTGAATCAGAGAATTAAAAGAAGCTAGGGATCGGAAGCAGATGGAGGAGTTAATACTTCTAATCCCTAAACCACCTCACAGAGGTAAAAAGAAGGGTGTCAACGACCCCGCCCATAAAGGGCGAGGCTTGAAGGACAAGCCTACGTTGACTAGGGGGCTAACGCTAGTTAGCAAGTAGTTAAGGAGGAGAGATACATACACACCTTGAGATGCTCCTTAAGTCTCAAGCTCTGTGGCTTGGTGGTTAAACAGTTCTGTGAGGTAGAAACAGTGCTGCCAGGCTTAAAAAACCCTTCTTAACCTCCCCGATGAGGACTAACCCACCGCAAGGTGGAGTAAAGAAGGCTCTATGTTAGCCTTCGTTAAACCCTGGGGGATGGAACACCTATATTTACTAGGCGTTTCATCCCCTACCACAAGAGTAGGGTTTTCACGCCAGTTTTTTATAAAATAGGGACTGGAGATATAGCTATCATAGCACTCCGACCCCTAATGATTATCACTTATCTATCTATATTATACCAGATGTGAAGCGGTTATCAAGATCATTGGAGAGTAGATTAGGAGGGATTGAATCTATAAGCTAAATTCCACTTAGAGCTAATTATATTAACTTAAAGAAATGATTAAGGAGCACTACACTACAGGATGATAATCTAAGTATTCTAGGGGATGAAGGTAATACTCCTCTTGTCCCCAGGCAGGAAGACGACAGACACATTTCACTAACCTTATCCCCGTCTCGTTCCCCTCGGAAACTTCTAACCAACCACTATCTTGACAAATAGGACACTTAAAATCCTTATGCCCTTCAATCTCAGAAGTTAAAGCTAAATTTCCCTTAATCATTTTTGGTCACCTCTTAATTTCATTATACCTAATTAATCCTATTTGTTCAAATCCGCTAGGTTGATATAGGAGAAGATTAGAAACCTAAAAGATCGCTGAACATCTTTTTTCATCCAAAATCTTATAAATCGCTCATTTTAATCGAACAAATGTTCAGTTATATTAACTTCGGTAGACTCCTGGTGAGTGTGAAGGGGAAAAAGATAATTGGAAGGGAATGAAAAAATCATCACAAGGGGCGATATCATCTTATCCTCAGCGATGTTATCTAAGTTTATAGATAAGTATTGACAATTATATCCTAGAGTGATATAATAAAGCAAACAAATGAACCTTTAAAAAGAAAGAGAGAAGTGCTCGTTAATTCACGAGCACTACCCCCTCTAAGAGTGACGAAGCAACTTTTGCCCTAAAATTGCAATGACAGTTTACCGCTGCCATTACAAGAAGCTACATACATTTTACCATAAAAAGGTTGCAAAGTCAAGTTTTTTTAGAGGAGGTGATAAATAGAAAGGAGAGATTCTAATGTCTAAGAAGAGAGATAAAGAGAGGAAACAAGAGATAAAAGATAAGCTGACAGACGGACAAATCGAGATACAGCCATTTTATCATGATTTGAGAAATGAGATAGTTCAGCCCAGAAATATAATTGTTGAAACCAAATATTTCTGGGACAAATGGAAGCCTCGCTTAGGACCAACCTTGACGGTAATAATAATGGAACTAAGAAGAAGATGCTATTACAATCCTGAGACTGGTGAGAGGAGAGATTACTGCTGGCCATCCTTGCAGACTATAGCCGATGCTTGTGGAATTAGTGTTAGCACATTACAGCGGGAGTTGAAGAGACCAGAAGCAAAGCTGTTCATCAGGATAGAACCAAGATATATCTATAATGAGAAGATTAGTCGCATGAGCAGAACCAGTAACATTTATTATGTGGCAATGGACGATCCACTACTTCCAGAGGACAAGGATAGATTGAAGGATGAGATAGCTGAACAGATAATCGAAAAGGAAGGACTGCAAAGAGATTTTGAACTAGACACAAAAGATCAGTCAGAGAAAGACTCTGGACATAAAGGTCAATTTGATGATCATATAGCCTGGTCAATTTGCACAAGTAAGAGATCCTTAGAAGAGATCCCAGAATCGTTAAACGATGCAGGATCATCCAACGCTGATAAGAGTCAAGAAAGGAATAAAGGAAGGGAACATCCCTACTCAGATAACAATAGGATAAGTGATATCTCTACCCAGACTCTAAATAAGGAGAATGAAGAATCTAGCAGAACAAAAGACATAGATCCATTAGTAGATATAGTGGCCCATGAAATAGCTGAGGAGCTAAGAGATATTGAGAGTATCAACTTCTACCGATTAGTTGTGTTAAAATGCCCAACCGGTATGATATATAAGATATTAGCACAGGTGAAAGATGCTGAGAGAGTAGGGGCAATAAAGACTACCCCAGCAAGACTGTTCACAGCAGCTATCAAGAATGCAGCAAAAGAAGCTGGTATTGATCTAACAAGTAAGATAAAGTTTAAGAGACGAAGGGAATGGGGACCTAAGGCTAAGAAACCATGGAGATTGGCCAGTGAGCTAGCAGAGGAATTAGACGACATAAAGGGAATGGCATATTACAATAAAGTAGCGAAGGAATGTCCAGTAAGAATGCTCCGATGGTGTTTAGAGGAGGTAAAGAGACAAGGCAGGACAGTAGAGAATAAGGGAGCATTATTCAACTTCCTAGTTAAGAGGGAAATGAATGCTTTAGAGAGTAAGAAACAAGAAGAGGGAAAGATGATTAGCCCAGAGGATTTACATATAAGGATAGTTGAGTTAAAGAAACAATTAGGAAAAGAAGATGTGATAACAATAGAAAAGCCGAGAGCAATAGATAAAGTTGAGCAAGAAGAACAGAGAAGGGATGTGAAGCCGAGGCTAGGAGTGGATAACCCGGAAGATGATGATCCCGAAACCGTTGCCCAACTAGTGAGGGAAAGCTTAGGGCTGAGCGAGGAAGAATACGAAGCCGAAAAGGCGAAGGCTTTGGCAGGAAAGAGTTTAGCAGTTGAGGAGATTACTGAAATTTGTGAAGGAGATTGTGATGAGGGGGCTTTTCTCACTGCTAAGGAAGAGATGATAGCTGAAGATATAGCCAAGACGTTAGGTGATTATCATTCGTGGGGTTTCTTTCATTTGGTAGTAAGATACTGCCCTTCCGATATGATATATCGCAATTTGGGACTGGTTAAGGAAGAGCAGAATATCAAGCGAAATAGGGGGGCAATGTTCACCTATCTGATAAAGAAGGATGCGGCAGAGTTGGGCATTGATCTATCAGGAAAGGACAATCCCGAACCCAGAGAGTGGGGCGAGCCTGTAGATGAACCGAAGGAGATAGCAAGAATATTGGCGAAGAAGCTTGATGATCCAGAGGCCCTCGCTTTCTATCACAAAGCCGCAAAGTTGTGTCCTCTAAAGATGCTACGCTGGGCTTACTTTGAGACGATGCAGTGTGGAAGAAGAGTCAAAAACAAGGCTGCCTATTTCAACCGCCTACTTCTGTTCAAGATGAAACAGGCTGGAGCTGACTTTGTGGGCGGTGTGACTATCAAGGAGGCAGAAAAACGGAGACGGGAAGGAGAGAAGCCACCTAGCGACAAGGCTTTGGTGGCTTTCTTGGAAGAACTGAGAAAGGTTTCTGGGAAAATTTAGAATTTTTGTAGGACGCAATGGAGATTTTTATCTATTTGGCTTCTTAGGTCCTCCACCAGGTTCACCATCTTCTTTTAGTCCTATGTACTTAATAATCATTTGACTGTATCCCTCCCCCCAGTAGTAATTATTATATAAAGCAAAATAGGGTTAATGATAGGCGAATAGAGCGTAATGTTTAAAAAAATAAACTATGAGCGAAGTGTAATCCTGCAATACTCTTTGATTCCCTCTAAGATATATATGGTAAGAAATTGTTGTATCAAAAGTGAAGAGGAACCAGGATAAGATCCGAGCTCGATCTTGATTTATACACCTATATTTTAACCTATTATGATAGGTTTGTCAAGCAATTTAAAAATTTTTTTGATCTCTTAAAAAAGGTCTTAAATTATTTGAGGAAATATGTTATAATATATACATAGTGAATATATTATTGGGAACGTTAGGGAGGAGATATGCTCCATTCAGAAGGACCTTTCGGAAGCAGAATTAGGCAGCTTCGGATAGCTAGAGGGCTCTCTCAGAGAAGTGCGGCTGAGAGGTTAGGTATCTCAAGCGGTTATATGAGTCAGTTGGAAGCTGATCTTTATAGACCCTCCTATGATATAATTAGAAAAATAGCTTCTTTTTACTATGTTCCAATTGAGGAACTTCTATCTCTCGCTGGCTATGAGATAGACGAGGTGCAGCTTAAGGAGGCTCAAGGTAGATTTTACTCTTATCCTCAAGATGTGGATCTTGATTATATGATCGAGACCTTAAGATATATCTCTGATGATAAACTCTCTTCTCACAACAAGAAGATGCTAGAGGATTTTCTATTGGTAATGAGAGAGAAACAAAAGATGGAAAGTTCTCTAGAGCATCATGGAGAGAGAGACACATTATACACTTATAAGCGGTCTCCGTCGAATATTATCGAGAGAGGGATAAACTTGATCTTGAGTTCGTTGCCTGAGGAAGGACGAAAGATGGCTGAAGTGACTATAAAAGCTTTAGTAGAAGGATTAAAAGAGGAGAAAGGAGGCGGGCTTCTTAGCCAAAGCTAGAAGCCATTTTGTCTCTGCTTTCTGTGCCATCGATCTCCCAGCGGAGTGGTAAGAGAGATATAGTAAAGGAGGGGAGATGAGTAAGAGATCATATACAGTCTAGCTTTAGCTTCAATTTAGAGGGTTAATTTTTGACAGAGCCTGAATTAGAGGAAGGGAAAATGCAAAGAAATATTTCTCTATTATTAATTCTAATAGCTTTTCTCAGTTTTGTAAGTCTCACTCATGGAGAATCGTCCGCTGAGATCAAGGTAGTCGCTACCATATTTCCTTTAGCAGATCTCGCTAAAAATGTGGGAGGATATAGAGTTGAGGTAATAACCTTACTTCCGCCTGGAGCGAGTCCTCATACCTTCGATCCCACTCCTAAACAAGTGGAAAAGTTAGCGGAAGCTCATCTCTTAGTCCAAATTGGGGCTGGATTAGATGATTGGGCGGCGAAACTGGTCAAAACTGCGGCTAATCCCGATTTAGTTATAATTAAGACTTCAGAGAAAATAGAGCTTATAGAAGATGAAGAACATCACACTCACACTGGAGGAAATCCGCATATCTGGTTAGACCCTATCATTGCAAAGAAGATAGTATCCAATATCGGTGAAGCATTAAAGAAGATCGATCCTCAATATACTTCCTATTACGGGGAGAATACGGAGAAATATCTAGCCGAGTTGGATAGATTAGATCAAGAGATAAAAGAAGGGATATCCAAATTCAAGATAGAGGATTTCGTCTCCTTTCATTCCGCTTTCATTTACTTTGCTAAACGCTATGGATTGAATCAAGCTGCGGTTATTGAGGAATTTCCAGGCAAAGAGCCGACTCCTAAGTACCTTGCTGAGATATTAAATGTTATAAGGGATACCGGGGTTAAGGCGGTTTTTGCTGAACCACAGCTAAATTCTAAAGTTGCCGAGGTTGTGGCAAACGAGAGTGGAGTCGAGCTACTCTTCCTAGACCCTCTAGGTGAGCCCGAAACCCCAGAGAGAAATACATATCTAAAGTTGATACGCTATAATGTCAGTGTAATGGAGCAGGCTATGAAGTAACCTTATACTCTTCCTAAAACTAATCCCCAGCTCCTTTCCTCTTAACTTCGATTGATATCTCGAAGATCATTAAAGTGAGAGAATGAATTATGAATAATTCAAATTTAATATTAGAGCTAAAAGATATATGGGTATACTTCGACAGTAAAGTTATTCTCAAGGATATAAATTTAGAGCTAGAAAGAGGTAAATTTCTGGGCATTATCGGCCCAAATGGAGCAGGTAAGACCACCCTCCTAAAGACTATATTAGGGATAATTAATCCAGATAGAGGGATAGTTAAGTTATTCTCTTGCCCGGATCTCTCTGATAAAGATCCCCATCATCTAATAGGATATGTCCCCCAAAATTCCTTGATTGACCAAAATTTCCCTCTCTCGGTTTTCGATGTAGTTATGATGGGACGCTACGGAAGGATGGGGTTTTTCCATTATCCAGATAAGAGAGACAGAGAATTAGTGTGGCAAAGTTTAGAGAGAGTAAGTATGCAAGATTACGCTAGTCGACAGATAGGACAACTCTCGGGAGGGCAACAGCAAAGGATCTTTATCGCCAGAGCCCTAGCTGGCGAACCGTGCTTACTGATCCTAGATGAACCTACTGCAGGAATTGATACAGTTGCTCAGGATCAATTTTATAAATTGCTTCGTACCCTTAAAGAGGAGCTTTCCCTAAGTGTGATAATGGTTTCCCATGACATAGTAGTTCTCCCCTCCTACGCTGATGAGTTAGCCTGCCTTAATCAAACTATCTGCTTGCATGGTAAACCCCAAGATGTTGTAAGGGAAGATATGCTGAGAGATCTGTATGGTTCTCAAGTAGATATGATAATCCACAAAGGAAAACCCCCTTATATAAAAGTAGTAGATGGGCATAATGTTTGAGATGTTATCCTTAGGCTTTATGCAAAGGGCTTTAGCCGCTGGAATAATCATAAGTATAACATGTGCGGTTATCTCTGTCTTTGTCATCCTCAAGAGGTTAGCCTTCATAGGTCAAGGGATATCTCACTCCGCGCTGGGCGGAGTTGCCCTCGGGGTCCTATTAGGGATAAACTTGACTTTATCAGCCGCTTTCTTCTCCATAGCGGTGGCTTGGGGAATTGGCATGGTAAGCAGAAGGGGAAGAATCAGTGAGGATACAACTATCGGGATATTTATGACCACTGCTATGGCTCTAGGAGTAATGCTAATAAATCTATACAAGGGATATAGCGTCGATTTGATGACCTATCTCTTCGGGAACATTTTAGCTGTAACCTCCGTTGATCTTTGGTCCATCGGAATATTAGGATTAGGGGTGATAACCACGATAGTCCTTTTCTTCAAGGAATTTCTCCTCATCAGCTTTGACGAAGAATTGGCTCAAGTAAATGGATTACCAGTTCCTTTCTTATACTACTTAATGCTTACCTTAATGGCTATAACCATAATCATTTCTATCAAGATCGTGGGTATTGTCTTATTATCTGCCCTCCTAGTAATCCCCGGGGCTACTGGCTATCAACTCACTTATAACTATCGACCTATGCTCTTCATCTCGCTAGCGGTTGGAATTACATCATCCATCTTAGGATTGGTTCTCTCCTATCAACTTGATCTCCCTTCTGGAGCTACTATAGTATTGCTAGCTGCTGCTATATTTACCTTCTCTCTTATCCTCTCCCCCAAGAGAAGAAGAATGAAAAGAGATAAAATTTCCTCTGGCAATTAATTTCATCGGCTCGGTGGAAGATAGAGTTATAACTGAAGCTTTCTTTGTTTTAGGAGCCTGATAGCATCAAAACACCGAACCCGTACCTCCTATAGTTTGGATGCCTTATCCTATAGTAGTAGGCCACTTAGTAGTATACCACTTAGTGGTACACTACTATAACTTCTTATCCTATTCCTCCCAGAATCTCTATTTCCTACTTCTCTCAATCCTTCTATCCCAAGGCCACTGATTACCTCTTTTCCTTACAGTACCTAAGTTTAAGCCGTTATTCCGTGATTAGTCCTATAGCCTAATGATCTTTGTCTTATTAATATGGCTATCGAAGATTTTTCCTCTGCTTCCTAACTGTAGAGGATGAGGCATGATACTCCGATTAGAAGTTCAGAAACCATCAGGAGATTAGGAGCAGATCACTCTAACCGAGTGTTGGGAACTCTGTAACACGCAGATTTGTGCAGCCATAGGGGATAAGCATCGGCTCCTCTAGTGGCTCTGAGGAGCTTACCGGACTTTTCGGTAGTGGACCCGCGGCATTGTGTTCGAGAGTCCACTCAGGTACACGTCGCCCCATTACTCTTGCCAGCACAGGTGCACCATCGGGAGAGAATGGACAATCACCGATCGGCTGTGTCTCAAACTTGATTGATTCATCAGGATGATCGCTGTCGATTTGCAATGCATAGTTCCAGGCGGTTGTCGGATAGACCTCCCAATCCCCATGAGGTGGTTCGCCTCTAATTAATCTCCAATCCTCTCCGATCTTCAAAGAGTATACAAGCGGCCCGCGCTCGATGGAGACGCTGTTATGATAACGTTTCTGAGCCCTGACTCGCATCGGTAGGCGTAGGGTCACAGCCGTGCTTCCGCTCCATTCTCGCTCGATACAATGAAATGTTCCTGCCTTTGCTGAAACAGGATCGGTATTTTCTATTCTCACTTCTGCCGCCTCTGTCCAAGCGGGAATGCGCAAGCGGAGAGGAAATCTAATGGGGTGATCTGCTTTTACCGTAAATTGCAGGGTATCATCGAACGGGTAGTCGGTCTTCAAATCAATTCGAACGGGTTTGCCTGCGATCTCAGTAATCGCCGTACATGGGGCATACGCGACTGCAACAAGACCTTCGTCAGATGTCCTCATCCACAGGTGTGAGGCGAATTTTGGCCAGCCCTGATGCATATTTGCTGTGCAACATCCATAGTTCGGTTCTAAGCCAAAGATGTTAGCGTCTGGGCCATTATTCGTATAGATCCTATCCTCCGCGACCTTACAGATGACCTGGTTCGCCTGCTGATCATACTGGTGAGCCCACATGTCGGGTTTGAACGTTGCGGGCAGAGCATTGAACGCGATACGCTCAAGCCGATCTGCGAGTTGGGCCTCACCCAAAATGCTGATGAGGGTCTCCAGAGAGAACATATATTCGACTATGGCACACAGTTCCGTGCCCTGCGAGGGATTCTTTCCCGCGTAGTGCTCATCACCTGTGAAGAGGCCCGTTGCTTGTCCATGATAAGTATCAAGGGTTTCAATGATCTGGAAGACAGCCTCGCGATCACCCTCATCTGCCGATTGGCGAAACCAGACTCCTGGCTGTTTGACTGCCATAGCGTTATTCACGACGTGCGTGGTCTGGTTGCATTCCTCTGCCTTCATCTTATTTTTGTAGCGAAACTCAGCGAAGTGACGTCGCCAATCGTATCCTTGCTTATGTACTTTGGCAGCTAGATCGAGAAGCCAACTCTCCTCAGTACGGTCATAGAGCCAATGAATGCTTAATACCAAATCAGCCCATCGAGACCTTCCCCAGTCGAACAGCGGATTCTCATCGAGCAAACTTTTCAGTTTATGGAAAAATTTCTTCATAGCGAGAATAACCTGTCCGTCTCCCGTCGCTTCCTGGTATTGCGTCATCGCCTTAAGGGTTATAAAGACAGGCCACGGGTCATATGCCTGATATATATTTCCCCTTGATGTATCTCGAATGGGTCCCAGCCAACCGTCCTCTTGCTGATGACTCAGGATGTAGTCCATCCATCGCTGGACTTTCCTTTTCAAGTTCTCATCGTCGAGGAGAAAAGCCAGAGGGACAATGCCGTCCAGCCAATATGGTCCGCGCTCCCACCCCTCAGCGGTGCCACCAATCCATCCACTTTCCGCGACATCCGGCCAGAATTCGTCCAGATGTCCGCTGAGTCCGCCCGCTTGAATGCGGAGCTGGTTAAGCAGCCATCCACCGGGACGAATATTTCCCAGCGGTAATGGCTGAAAGGCCCGGGCAATCAGTTCAGAGCTATTTCTCATGTCATTCATTAAACTTCCCTCCTGTGTGTGTATGTTTTGTATAATTTAAAATAACCGAACTACTTCGTCTATCCAAATTGGCATATTTTGCGAAATAATTCGTTTATGCACAATTGATATACTCCCATGACTACAGTCGTTGGCTTTCTGGTTAGGAGATCGTAAAATCTCAACAGATATACAATTTTTCTATATTATATCAAAATTTTTTTACTATCTATAATCTCCTTTTGAAATCCCACTATATATCGCCTATCGTTTCCGCGATTTGCGAAGTGTGAGCGGCAGCGAGCATTTTAGTGAACGCGATAAGCTACAAATCCTATATTATCTACCATTTTGCCACTTCTGCAACTGCCTACTTATTTAAGAAACCATTCAAGTATAACTCCCATCGCCAGCGAACGGTCCTCTAACAACATCTGATAGAGCCGGCAAGCCTCGGTGTAGGGTTCACGATGACTGATGAGAGGATCTATAACCAGTTCTCCATCAGCAACCAAGTCAAAGAAAAGCTCCGCATGCCGCTGATTCGTCCATGGATTGTCTAGGGTCTCATTCTGAGGATGCGATAAATTGTGCGCTCCAATGATTGTGAAACTCGGCGAATTGCAAAGGTCGTGAAAATCAAACCATGTCTTTCCACGGGGACTACTGAGCACAATCAACCGACCTTGTTGCCTCAAGACTTTAAACTCCTCAAGGATCAACTCAGGGTCACCTGTCACTTCAAACACCACATCAGCCATTCGTCGCTTTGTAACCTTTTCTACTAAGGAAACAACATTATCTCTTCTTGCATTTACCGGAACGATGGCTACATCACTCGGCAGCTGTTGCAACCGACTCTCAGCTACATCAACAGCAAGGACCGGCCTTGCTCCACATAGCCGGCAGAAACGCACCGTTAACTGACCAAGTAGCCCTAAACCATAAACCACTACAGCTTCGCCCCACTGCACATTTGCCCGTCGTATGCCATTCATAACAATCTCTGCGATTGTGAAAAATACGGCATGCTCATCCAAAATGTCTTGACAAATCAATCGTGCGGATTGGATATTTGTGGTCACATATAGAGCATGAGATCCATAAGTGGCAATTCTTTGTCCAATCCAGTTCTGGTCGATATCCGGGCCAACATCGATGACTTCACCAACATTATTATAGCCCGGCACAAAAGGAAATTTTCCATAGCGTGCCCATGCTGAATCGGAGGGGAAGTCGCCACTGAGAATTGTCAGCTCGGTGCCAGTGCTGATAAGAGTGCATCGGGTCTTGATCAAAAGTTCTCCGGTTTTAGGAGAAGGCTTCTCACGATTCTCGATAACTACTTCTCCTGGTCTCACGAATACAACGGTTGGATTATTGTCCATTATGACTTCTCCTGAATTCTATGGTTCTGGCAAAATAGGGACTAGGTTAAAATAACCGAACTACTTCGTTTATGTAGCGAAAAAGAGCTTAAGATAATTAAGAATACTACTCACATAGTTAGTGACTGTTTCTTATTAGCTCTATACAGTCTATAAGTTACTGTCTACGGACTATAGGCTTACTGCCTCCACCTGGAAGGATATTTAGTTATCTGTTTATAGTATACTCGAGTTAAAGTTCAGTGTCAAGTGTCTAACCGTTTTATGATAAGGCATCTTTCTCGAACATATTGACAAAGTGCTTGGCTAAACGCGATAATCAGAGTAACAGATCTTCGGAGAAAATAAGGATCAGTATATAGAAGATGAGGATAAATTCATCACGGTTTCTAAATCCCCTTTTTAGCTACATATCGGAGGGGATATCTATAAGGAGAAGCTTGCTATTCGCCTTCTTCCTTATGGGCTTTACCTCGATTAATATCCAGATACTCCTGGTCAGGGAATTCATAGTAACTTTCTATGGAAATGAGATCTCGATAGGGATCATCATAGCTAATTGGATAATTCTAGAGGCTGTAGGAAGCTCTTTATTGGGAAGGACTGGGGAGAGAGTAAAAAGAAGAATAGAGGCTTTCGCTTCTCTACAACTAATTGTCAGTGTCTTCTTTCCCCTAGCTCTATATGGAGCTCGAATCGTTAAGAATATAATCGGGGTATCTCCAGGAGAAGGAGTAAGCTTGCCGATCATCTTCTTCTCCTCATTTCTTCTCCTTCTCCCCTTGGGATTAGGTGACGGCGCTCAATTCTCCTATGGAAGTAAGATCTACTCCGATCTTCACCAAAAAGGAGCTCAATCGGTTGGGAAAGTATATATCTATGAGGCTATCGGTTCGATGACAGGAGGAATCATCTTTACCTATATCTTTCTCAGCTATCTTAATTCTATGCAGATAACTTTACTCATAGGCACTTTAAATCTCAGCTCTGCTCTCCTTTTGCTTGCCACCTCGGCGAGAGAGAAAATACCGAGATTAAGAAGGAGAAAGTTTATATCATTTCCCAGAGGTGGTTTGATATTTACGCTTATAATGAGCCTATTATTGATGACGAATTTATATCTATTGCTCTCCCCAAGAGCAGATGAGCTTCAGAGAGCTTCTTTGCAAAGGCAGTGGAAAGAGCAGACCTTGAAACGCTATGAGAACTCGATATATGGTAATATCGCGATGACACAGCGGGGTGAGCAATTGACCCTCTTCGTTGATGGTCTTGCGGTATGTAACATCCCCGTCTATGATATAGTCTCTATCGAGGAATTAGTTCATCTCTCGCTGTTATCCCATCCCTTGCCGATAAGAGTGCTTTTGATCGGAGGAGGAGCGGGAGGGGTTATAAATGAGGTGCTTAAACATCCGATAGAGGAGGTTTACTATGCCGAGCTCGATCCTCTTATAATCCAGATAATAGAAGAATCTGGTATACCTCTAATCCATAAGGAGTTAAGCGATCCGAGAGTCCATATCGAATATCTCGATAGCAGACTCTTGGTGAAGAGGAGTTCAAAACGGTATGATGTTTTGATCGTCAACTTGCCTTCGCCCTCTACCCTCTTGCTAAACAGATCGTATACCTTAGAGTTCTTTCGGGAAGTCTCCCGCATTCTGAATCCCAAAGGGATACTCGTCCTTAGTTTGCCTGGATATTTAGCTTATATGAGCGATGAGCTTAGAGATCTCAACGCAGATATTTACATCACCCTAAAGGAAGCTTTCCCTTATGTCCGCCCTATCCCAGGTGATTATAATCTATTTTTAGCCTCACCTGATTTGAATGTTGAGAATATCTCTCCTGAGATGCTCCATCAAAGACTCAAAAAGCGTTCTCTGAAGACCAGTATCTTAAGCGAATTTTATCTTGAATATAAGCTAAATCTCAGACAATTGAATATATTCTTAGAATCTCTTGATAGGGCTAGGGGAATAAGGGATAATAGAGATCTTCGTCCTTCAGGGCTCTTCTATAGTCTAGCCCTCTGGAACGCTCTTTTTTCTCCCCGTTTAAGCAAAGCCTTCAATTTAGTGAGCAGGATAAAACTATGGATGTTTATACTCCCTCTCGGCATACTATCCCTAATTTTCCTCATATTGAGGAGGAGATCCTCTGAACTTCCTCGCAGATCGATCTGGATAGCGATCGCCACTACTGGATTTGCTGGGATGGTGGTTGATATGGTATTGATCTTCGCCTTTCAGTCCCTATACGGATACGTATATTATAAGATAGGGCTCATCTTCACCGCCTTTATGATCGGGCTAGCCTTGGGTGGTTCGCTTATGAATCGCGCTCTTGATAGGATGAAGAACCATCTACGAATCTTCACCAAGATCGAACTTGGGCTCGTCCTATATTCCCTATCCCTTCCCTTGATCTTAATGCTCTTCTATCTTTATGTCGGTAACCCCTTTATCTACAGCTTGGTTCAAGCGATATTTCTAATATTGAGCTTTATTTCGGGAGTACTAACTGGTTCAGAGTTTCCTCTAGCTAACGAGATATATCTTAAGGGAACAAAACGAGTTGGTCGGGTAGCAGGAACGCTCTATGCCTCTGATCTCTTTGGTTCTTGGTTTGGCACCCTTGCCGCCGCTGTGATATTGATCCCCGTGTTGGGAATATACGAGATCTGCTTTCTCACCCTTCTCCTCAAATTAGTCAGTTTTGCCCTCGTCTATATCCCCTCTAGATTTCATAGCCTTTCAACTTGAGGATGAACAACATAAGGAGGTCTAGTTCTCTGCCAGTCGAGATGAGATCTGGGGAGTCCATCCTTCCATATCCCAGGAATCTTGTGTCCACAGAACTTGCACTTTCCCTCCACAACGTTAAGCTCAGTTACGGTGAAATGGATTCTCCCAATCAGTAATTCTCCACATTTAGGGCAGTAGGTGCAATTAGCTTCGTGTCCGGGGACATTCCCTATATAAACATATTCGATCCCTTCTTCCAGAGCTATCTCTCGGGCTTGCTCCAAAGTTCTAACAGGAGTAGGAGACAATCCCGTAAGTTTGTAGGCAGGGAAGAATCTGCTAAAGTGCAATGGAGTCTCAGAGCCTAAGTTATCTTTGATCCAGATAACCATCTCTCTGATATTCCCCATATCATCGTTGAGGGTGGGGACGATTAAATTAACCACCTCTAGGTGATTACCATTCTCTCTGATATTCCTCAAAGTTTTTAAGACTGGTTGCAGACTAGAGGAACAGACCTTTTGATAGAATTCCTCAGTGAAGCCTTTTAGATCAACTGTTACAGAATCCATATATTGTAGAAGATCGAGGAGAGGCTCTTTATTGATCAACCCATTAGTGTGATACATAACCAGAAATCCCTTCTCCTTGGCGAGTTTAGCGATGTCATACATATACTCATAGAAGACAGTCGGCTCGCTGTAGGTGAAGGAGAGGATATTACACCCATATTCCTTAGCCAGCATCAATATATCTCTGGGACGAAGATAGTAGTTGTATGTCTCCTCAACGCTCTTCTGAGAGAGATGCCAGTTTTGGCAGAATTTACACCTATTGTTACAACTAGCGGTAGCGGTGCAGAACATAATATGCCCTGGCCAAACGTGAAAAGCTGGCTCCTTCTCAACTGGATCGATCTGAAGGGCACAGGGACGGGAATAAACTAGGGTATAATATTTTCCCCCTTGATTCTCTCTATTCCTGCAAAAACCCCTCTTCCCCTCCGAAACTACACATCTTCTGAAGCAGAGTTGACAGTTAACCTTTTCGTTATCTAACTGCTTATAGTATCTGGCCTCCTCATATTCGGGGTTGACATAAGCTATTTCCCCCAATTGAGAGAAACCTAAACCTACTCCCAAGATGATCCCTTTCCTCAAAAATTCTCTTCTGCTTATATTCATTTCAGAATTGCTCTCCTTCATTCTAAACACCTCCAATATCAGCCTTGCCAAATTAATCAGGCTATTGAAGTTTTCCCTGTCCTCTAGCTGTCTCTCTCCTCTAAAGGGATGGTTAGAGTATCTGACTCGCTATAAGTCTGATCCCAAAGAAGATCAATAATGCTCCGCAGAAGCGACCGAAGAGATCGTATAACCTCATATCCTTTAACATCGCTCTAGGGAGAAAACTGGCTAAGGTCCCCAGTGGTATTAGAGGTGAGATAACAGTGCCTATACCAAAGCATAGAGTATAATACATCCCCAAAAGAGGAGAGGGGGAAAGGACAATGATATAGGTGAGAATACCCAAAAGTGGTGCGCAAGGGGTTAATCCTATCATAAATCCTAGGAGCATTATGCTTCCAGCATCGTTATCGACCGCGTATCTCCTCATAACGCGACATAGAGAGGAACTCGGACTCTTACCCAATAGAGTTAAGAAGCCTAGAAAGGTTATGAGTATACCACTGGCTATCATTATATAAAAGGGGAAGTTGCCGAAGTGAAATAACCTATTTATCAATTCGCCAGATAAACCGGCTATAAATCCTAATACAAGATAGGCGAGGATACGGGAGAGGGAGAAGAATAAGGTAATCTTGAGCCCCTCTCTCCAGTCTCCTTTAGTTCCAGCTATGTAAGGTAGAAGCAGGGGAAGGCAAAAGGATAGACAGGGACCTAAACCTAAAGCTAGACCTATGGTAAATAACTCAAGGGATATTTTGAACAACTTTGTGAACTCCTCTCTCAACTCCTAATTAGCAAGAGTGACTCGATAACCGGTTTTAATTCCCTTCGAATTATGTTAAAATATAAATGGCTGATATAGAGAGCAAAGGTGAGAGAAGATGAGGCGAACATTGGCATTGGCTTTGGGATTAATTGGTTTCACCTCTTTGATCGGACAAGTGATGCTTCTCCGAGAAGCGTTAATTGCCTTCTATGGCAACGAACTCTCCTGGGGAGCGATATTAGCTATATGGCTAATCTGGGGAGCAACGGGAAGTTGGTTATTGGGAAGATATACAGATCGAATCAAGAGAAGAGCTTCTCTATTCATCTTCCTCTTGCTGTTAGCTCCTTTAATTCTACTAGGCGAGATCATCCTACTTCGGATAATTAAGAATCTGCTTGGTATAAGTTATGGAGAGGTGATTGGCTTCTTTCCTGCTCTTCTTTGGTCCTTCCTCCTTCTCGCTCCCTTATGTCTAGTTCAAGGCTTCCAATTCACTTCGGGTTGTAAACTTTATTCTCTAGCCGATAGTGAGACGACTTCCTCTCGTTCTCGTTTAGCCCCTCTCATTGGACAAGCTTATGTATGCGAATCCCTAGGAGCTATAAGCGGAGGATTGCTCTACAATTACTATCTGCTCTTGCATATAAATCCCATTCGCATAGCTTCTCTAATCGGGATACTAAACTCCCTTATCGCCCTTATATTGCTTAGGAAGATAAGAGGATCTTCAAAATTACTGATCTCTTCAGCTTTGATCTTGCTGGGATTAAACATCTATACAACTGGATTCTATGGCGACATCGTCCAATCCTACTTTATTCGTTGGCAATGGAGGGGTTATAACTTGGTGGAAGCTGCAGATTCGATCTATGGAAATCTGGTCGTTACCCGAAGTAAGGACCAGTACTCCTTCTATGAAAATGGATTGTTGATGTATACCACTGGTGATTTCTTCTATAATGAGACTATAACTCACCTTCCCCTTCTTCTGCATCCAGCACCACGTCGAGTACTTTTGATCGGAGGTGGAGTCAGCGGTGCTTTAACCGAGATCCTTAAACATCCAGTAGGGGAAGTCAACTACGTGGAGCTAGATCCTCTCCTTATCAAATTAGGAAGCAGATATTCTTATCCTCCCGATAGGGAGGCGATAGACGATCCCAGGGTCAACATTAGATATGGAGATGGTAGGCTCTTCGTTAAACAATCCGAGAAGAAATATGATCTCATCATTCTTAACCTACCCGATCCCTTTACTGCCCAACTGAATAGATTCTATACTCTGGAATTCTTCCTTGAGATCAGGCGCATTCTTCGAAGGGGAGGAATATTCTCCTTAGGACTCCCCTCCTCGGAGGAATATATCGGACCAGAGATGAAGAACCTGAACGGCTCTATATATAAGACCTTCAAGAGGGCTTTTCCTGATTGTATGATCGTCCCTACCTATACTGTTCTGTTTCTAGGCTCCGACGAAGCTGGAGTGCTCTCCTATGATCCCGAAGTTCTCCTCGACAGATTTCAAAAACGCGCCTTCAGGACAAGAGTTCTTGATCCATTCTACCTCAAGTATATGCTGTTTCCATACAGAATATCTTATACATTAGATCGCCTCGAGGATAACAAGGAGCTCCCTCTCAATCGGGATTTTCATCCGATCGCTATCTATTACGATATAGCCCTATGGAATATCTCCTATTATCCCCATCTGAAGAAGCTATTTCACTTCCCGTATCGTTTAAGCCTGAGCTATTTGATCCCGCTTCCCCTACTGGCTCTTCTCTTCGTTCTTATCGCTAGGAGGAAAACACACCCCTATAGCGCTAGACCCTTCGTTCCCTTAGTCATATTTACTACTGGCTTTACTGAGATGTTGTTAGAAGTAGTACTACTCTTCTCCTTCCAAGTATTATACGGCTATGTCTATTCTAAAGTGGCGATTATAGTAACCTCCTTTATGATCGGCTTGGCTTTGGGAAGTTGGAATATGAATCGCTGGATCTCCTCCCCGGCAGGGAGAGGCGAAACGAGGGATATCAGGATGTTAGTTAAGATACAGATAGCGATAATCCTATATTCGCTGGTCGTTCCTCTGATCTGCGCCTCTATTTCTTATATTACTGCCAAAGCATTTCTCTTCCTGGCGATAGAATTGGGCTTTCCCCTTCTGACAATTATCATCGGGTTCCTAGGGGGGTCGGAATTCCCCTTAGCGAATAAGATATATCTGAGAGATCCAGAGCTAGTTGGACATACTGCTGGAACGATGTATGGTTCCGATCTGGTAGGGTCTTGTTTAGGGGCGATCTCAGCAGGGGCGCTTCTGATCCCCATCCTAGGAATTTTCAGCACTTGTGCAACCGCAGCTATGCTCAGTCTAACTACCCTTATCCTAATTTTGGGCAGGTGATCTATAGATGACCACTGCGCCATAGCCTACTACCAGCCCTTTTTCTCCTGTTATATCGCCTGAATTAGCATATCTTAGGATCTCTATTCGATCTGCTCCTAACTCCTTTACCGCCGATATCACCGCGATCACAGGCCCAGCACCACATAACTCACATCTGCCGGCTTTGACATTATCGTTAAGTACCTTAGGATCGAGCTTCTCTATGGAATCTAGAGCTACTTTATCTAACTCTTTAGCTTCCTCATAGGAGTGATAGTGCGATAGATCAGTGCTGGCAATAAGGAGGACTTTCTCATCTCCAATGGTTTCCACCAATGCTTTACTGAGGATCTCACATAGCTCCTCTGATTGATCGCCCATAAGGATAGGAACGATCTGGAAATCCTCAAGAGTCCTTTGGAGGAAAGGGAGTTGCACCTCCAGCGAATGTTCTCTAATGTGAGCTGAGGGACGGAAGGAGATCTTATCATCGTTTTCGATCAGGTGTTCTGCTAAGGAGGAGTTTATTCCTATCGACCCTAGGGGAGTCTGGTAATAGCCTCGCTTATATACCGAGATGCCATCGAATAGGGTGTAGTGGCTGGGGCCAACTAAGATCACTGTGTCGAATTTTAGCCCTTCCAACACCTTGTAGGCATAAGCGGCTACAGGACCGGAATACATATAGCCAGCGTGAGGAGCAATTAAGGCTATCAACTCTCCCTCTATCCTCCTCTCATCGGCTTTGCTTAGGAGATCATCAACCGTCATCCTCAGCTCCTCAGGGGAATCTGGGTAGAACATACCACTGACTGCAGGTATTCGCATCCCCTGAGAATATACTCTGCTTTCTCCTGTAGAGAGGATGAACATTACAAAAGCCAGAGATATGAGTAGGGCGAGTTCTCTTCCCATTTCGACACCTCCTTAACGGGTTAAGGGCCAATTAGCACTCGCTCAAAACTTTGTTTGATAGCAAAGGGATACTTCGAGATAGATTGAGTATCCTCTGTCTTCCACCATACCCCTGAGATCTCCTGACCACAATATTCACATTTTCCATTATTAATGTGATTTTCAAGGATACTGAACCCGAATCGTCGAATCAAGAGCTTTCCGCAATCGGGGCAGTAAGTATTTTCCCCTTCGTGGCCCGGTACATTACCGATATAGACATAATGTAAACCCGTCTCCAGGGCGATCTCCCTTGCTTTCTCCAGAGTCTTTATTGGAGTAGGAGGAAGATTCTTAAGCTTATACATCGGATAAAAGCGAGAGAAGTGAAGGGGAACATCTGGACCCAAGTTATCTTTGATCCATTGACACATTGCCTTTATTTCCTCGGGATCATCGTTGAGGGTAGGAACAACCAAGTTAGTTATCTCTAGCCATACACCTTGCTCTTTGAGAATTTTTAGAGTCTCTAGCACTGGATTCAATTTTCCAAAGCAGATATCCTCATAATATTCATTAGTGAAGCTTTTTAGATCTATATTAGCGGCTTCAAGATATTGGCATAATTCTCTCAAGGGTTCTGGATTGATGAAGCCGTTGGAGTGATATACAGGCATTATATCCCTTTCTTTAGCTAACTTAGCAATCTCCAGCATATATTCATAGAAGATCGTGGGCTCGCTATAGGTGAAAGCGATGCTTTGGCATCCGTATCGCTCCGCCATAGCTACGACATCTTCAGGTGACATATCATAATTTATAGTCTCCTCTGGTTTAACCTGGGAGATCTCCCAATTCTGGCAGAATTTACACTTAAGGTTACATCCTGCGGTAGCAATAGAGAAAGTACCACTGGAGGGTAGAACGTGAAAGAACGGTTTTTTCTCTATAGGATCGATCTGAACCGCGCAAGGTGCTCCATATATAAGAGTGTAGTAAGTTCCGCCTCGATTCTCTCTGACTCTACATAATCCCCTGCCTCCCTCAGGAACAACGCATCTTCTCGGACACAATTGACATTGGATCTTATTATCCGAGAGCTTCTCGTAATACATCGCTTCTCTAGGTTTCTTAGAGCTTAAAGAGATTGGATTGTTTAGCAAGATTAATGAGGCAAAAGCCAGACATAGGATTATAAAAGCTATTAGATTAGATTTAGATTTTAACTTTCTCAAGATGGCCATAATTGCACCTCCTTTCTGACGAAAAAACAGTCATCCTATCCCAACTAATGGATAATTGTTATTGGCTTTATATATTCTGAGTTAATCCTAGAAATCATAAGTTATTACTCCTAACTATGAATTTCATTTACCCCTATTTCAAATATTATGTTTCGTTCTGCGTGTTCGCGAAGTTGTGGCAACTAGTTGTAGCAGAGTTATATATCCGCTGTCATATATCGTTTTGGGCTCCTTCCTTGAAGAGCGCTTTCTTGATATGTTCAACCGTCTCGCGAATAAATCTCTCGTCTAACTCGCTGACGAGCGAAGGAGTCTCGAAAATTCGCTTGGGTAAGCGGAATTTGTCGAGAGAAAAACCCTCTCGAGTCTTGAACCTGTATTTTCCCTGGTGTATCTCTTCTCCGATACGATTGAGATCCTCTGGAGCAAGATCAAAACCTGCTAAATGGAGCGCTTTTGAGGCGATATCTGGCTTATATATCCCTCTGGCAAAGAAACAAATTACAAGACTTGACAGGATCTGACGCCAGCGTTCCTCAGCTAGCAGGGTTTCAGCAAGTTCCTCAGGACTGAGTTGTCCTTCAGCGAGAACCTTCTGATCAACACTATAGCCAGCATTGTCCAGATGACTGTGTCTCGCACCAATCAAAAAACCTATATGCGCTGCGGGTCCGGTGTGATATCCTGGCATTTCGTTTCCGCCAAAAGCCAGAGCATAATCTTCTCCCCCATAAAGAGAAGAGACATATTCAACTCCCTGCGCAAGTGCCTTGTAGAATTCATTCGGCTGCTCGATGATCAATCGGACTGTGTCTATGTAGGTGGTATAATCCCCCCAACTAAGATTGATACCCACTGTTTCCTTCTCCGAGATGAGACCTCGTTCTTGGGCTTCCGTTGCCCATGCTAAGATCACCCCGGTACTCATCACATCCAGACCCCATGCTTCTACTCGATCCATCAACTTTAAGAAGCCCTTGGCATCGGACCCGCCCAGCATAGAACCCAAGGCATAGATAGGTTCGTAATCATAAGAAATCATAGAAGTTTTATAAAAATATGCTTCATCTGCATAAGGCTCTCTCAGAGCAGCAATATGTATGCATCCCACAGGACAATGGGAGCAAGCAAGCCGCCTGCCCAAATACTGTTCGGCGAATGTTTCACCAGAAATCTCGGATGCAGATTCGAATCTCGCTTCCTTAAGATTTCTCGTGGGTAGTCCACCAAGTTCATTCAAAGGTAGAACGTTCTCAGCCGTTCCAAGATCATGATATTTCTTCATTACCGGGGAGGCCACAGCCATCTGGTAGATCTCGTCATATACCTTCCGATACTGCTTCCTGTCACTTACAGGGAGCGAACGTTTACCTGAGATCACAACAGCCTTGAGCTTCTTACTTCCAAAAACCGCTCCCATTCCCAGCCTACCGAAATGTCTATAAGTCTCTGTAATTACGCATGCGTAGGAGATAAGTTTCTCCCCGGCTTTGCCGATGCGCATAATTGTTCTCAATCCTGCTCCCGGTTCGTTTTCTCTTATAATACGCCCTACTGTTAAACTGCTTTCCATCCCCCACAAGGAGGAAGCATCTCGAAAATAAACCTGATTACCATGAATAGCGAGGTAGAGAGGAATATCACTGATACCCTTTATTACAATAGCGCCATATCCTGCCATGCGAATAGCAATAGCGTTTCGTCCACCACAATGACTCTCACCAAGATTATTGGTGTGAGGTGATTTAAACATAGCCACTGTTTTCGAGGCGAGAGGAAACAATGCTGTCAGGGGACCTACTGCGAATATAATCGGATTTTCCGCACCGAAAGCATCACAACCTTCAGGACACTCCTCCTGGAGAAGCTGAATGGCAGCTCCAGCACCACCTAGGTGCTTCTCAAAAAGATCTTGTCTTTCCTCTATCCAGAAATGTTTCTTCGAAAGATCGATATAAAGGACATTGGCAAGGGTGTCATCCCTAAGCATATTCGAGTGCCTCCTTCTTTTCTAATCTCAGCACTCCATGAGGACAGAATTTAACACAATAACCACAATGAACACAAATCATCGGTTTATTAATCTCATCATCCCAGAAAATTGCACCTATAAGGCAAGCATCACAACAATTGCCACATCCTATGCATTTGGTAGTATTAAGATGAACTCCGCCTCCATCTCTAATTCTCAGCGCGCCTGTAGGGCATACCTTCGCACAGGGCGGATCGTCACAAGCTCTACAAACGATTACAGTAAAACCTCGTTCCATGCCTCCGATAGACCTCACACCTATACAGGTTTTAGCTAGTCCTGCCTCACCTTGCCTCCTGGAGCATGCAAACATACAACTCTGACAACCAACACATCTTTCTGGGTCTGCTACGGCTAACCTCACAGTTTTTCCTCCTTGTGCGATTGTAACTTTTGTGTCTTATTCCTCCAGCTTTCATTTTTCACGTTCCAATACGAGTACCCAATCCTGCATAATAGTCGGGACAGGGACCTGCCAATTCTCTCCGGCTGTAGTTTTCACCTTGCCGAGGGGATACTCTCGACCATTCTTGGGATCGAAGAGAAACACTCTGTAACTAATATCTGATTCTATTCCCTTGATGATTGTCGGAGGAGACCAGGGAGCAATTGGTAGCGGGAAGTAAAATACCCGAACTTCTCCTGGGATCCCTGCGCCAAAGGGTCTAACGTAATCATCCTCTTCAGCGCATGGCTCAACCCAATCCTGATGAGGCTCAAACCGCCACCAGTCATAACGTTCAAGCAATCGCTTACCAATACCTATATGACTTGAGCCTGGTAACCGATAGGCGTCTTTCCAGGGCGTATCACCCCAGGAGGCGCCATGCGGGGATGCCCCAAAGGGAGCTTCTCTAATGTTAACCTGCCAAATTCCATTTGCGCCATACGTATATCCGGCTTCCCCAGAAAGCATACAGCTCCAGAATAGAAAGCGCTGAATCTCCTCTCTACTGCCTTCCATTATCCCTTCATAGCAAGCCTCACCGTTTATGACCGGCATTTTTGGCGAGCGATTCACCGCTTCAATCACCTGCTTAACTGTATTGGGTATATCTCTATAACCGCCGTGACCCGTTTGAAGCATATCAAAATCTAATACCGTATCGTCCTCAACCTGATCACGTGCGCTCCTAGTCGGATGAATTGTGATCGGATGATGGTAAGGATCAAGCTTACGCACGAACCTGGCGATCTCAGTCCAGCCACTCCTCTGGATATTCTTATCCTTCTCCTTATCCTCGGAGAGGTAATAAGGCATCACTCCCTCACCTGCTAGACACCATATTACGGGATAGGCGCCGTATCTTGCGATCAGATTCCGCCAATGCTTTTTAAGCCTGTCCACTCCCATCCACGGGAGGTAGTAGCCCCAACAGCTCACAATACAGGGAACCAGACCTGACTTAATTAACCAGTGGATTCGGAGATCAGCCATATCGAAATATGCGGGATTGATCCGTGTATATCCCTCCTCCCATGGGTATCCGGCTTCATTGGCACCTCTTTTGTCGAAAGCTGGCATATCGGGATAAAGCCCGGCAACTAACTGAATAACAGTGAAGCCCTTGGCTTTGCGGTCGGCGGTTAGCAATTGGAAATCGTCGGGCCAAGCCAGGCGTTTGCACAGACCCATCCACCAGGTATCGCCAAGCCAGAAAAAAGGTGTCCCATCGAGGTGCTCTAGGTGAAGGCGATTCTGACTGACGCGTAACGGACCATGCCTGATCAATTGATTTTCTCCCTCGTAAGGGCTCACGTAGAGCGTTCCTTTCTGATTATGCAGGTCGCTGTTAGCTTCATCTGAGCATATCGTTCGATATCGATAGGTGCCGGGATAGCGTGGAGCGAAACGCACTCGCCATTCATTACCACCAGCCCAGAATGTTGGAACTTTCCACTCTTTCCCCTCGGGGTCTGTAAATACAACATCGAGTTCTATGTCATTGAATGGATCGGCATAAGTTTTTCCAGATAAATAAGACCACTCCATAGCTTGATTTTGGATCCCACATCTTTCTTGGGGCATTGGTTTTCTCCTTTCTAAAGACTTTACTTCTGCGGGAGTCATCGCAGAGTTTCAGTCGTTCTTCTACAATAGTTACCTAGCTCAGTCAAAGTCAACATTTCCGGGACTTGAGCCTTTTAGGTTTATCGAATTGTTCTTGTTCCTTTACTTTCAAATATCAATTGCATCTTAACTCTAATTTTATAACAAAATTTACCTATTGTCAAAGTATTTATAGGTAGCTAAGCATATAAAATCGTATTAGCAGAATTTGGGGGATTCACAATAGGTTATAAAATAGTTTCAAAGAAGTTTATTGGTGTTTTATCTAAGACTTTTGAGGGTAAATTATATCTTGAACTCACTACCGAAGAACTAAGAGTAACCGATCGCTCACTTGAAGCTACTTAACCTATCCCAGCACATGAAACTTTGTATGCTTAGAAGTAACGCTCAGATACTTGACACTGATCCATAATTTGATTATACTATAAACACTATACTTTCGCAGATTTTTCAAAAATTTACTATTAATAAGGGTTTTTGGAGGGTTTGCATCATACATACTCTCTATCCAAAAATCCCTTTGGAAACTGCGTTTTTAGTTTAGCATCTTCAAAAATGTGAAACTATAAATTTGAAACTACTTAGTATATTAAGAGGAGAATTACAGTCTTTGGATGTGAGTTCCTATCTGCCTGTAGCCTTTAGACTACAGGAGTAATTAATCTCTATAAGAATGCTCATCTTTGCCGTAGAGAGAAAGGAGGTGAAATCTAATGGTTAAGAGGATTAATAGGATATCCAGGAGGCAGTTCCTAAAGATAGTCGGTACAGGAGCGTTGACTTTTGGATTGTCCTCTCTGTTCTTGGAGGGTTGTGATGATTTGGATGAAATTGTGGAGGGCTTGCTTACCACTCTTATCAATGACTACCGGGAGCAACATGGGCTTCCGAGGATCCCGGTTTCCTCGAAGCTAACGACCGTGGCATTAAAGCACGTCACGGATCTTGATCAATACCATCCCGAGAACAATTGTGGGGGAAACTTGCATAGCTGGTCAAGTCATGGGAACTGGACAGGCGGCTGCTATGATAGCAGCAATTCCTCGACTTGGAGCATTATGTGGGACAAGCCTAAAGAGATCACCGGCTATCCGACTAACGGCTACGAGATTGCCTATTGGTCCAGCGGTAGTGCGACCCCGCAAGACGCATTGGACACGTGGAAAAGTAGTCCTGCTCATAACGATGTTATCCTCAATCAAGGTGTATGGGCGAACTATCCGTGGAAGGCGCTAGGCGCATGGGTTTTAGGAAATTACGCTTGTGCGTGGTTCGGTGAGACCCCGGATTGATTGCTCGTTTGCCGAACGTATGAGAAATATGGCGGTAATATGAAGATTATGAAGGCCTTCTCGTTCCCCGGGCCGGTAATAGTTTTCCTGATGATCAGATCCACTCCAGCCCTCCGGATGTTGGCTAAAGTCTTGGTAAATGGGGTGCGGATGGACTCCTCGCGAAGGTAGGCAGGCGCGTCTGACATCATATGAGGTGCAGATTAATCTGTCCACTTCCTTTGCCAGGGTGAAGACCTGATAGCAGTTGGAAGGACTAATAGTTATGCTGGTGGCTTTTCTTTACTGGCTCCTCCCAGATTTGATGCTTGGTAATCCTATAGATGATGTAATAGTGTCCTTAATTGCTGCATTAAGTAGATTCAAGAAAGTTTCAGAGGGGGGATTGTTAAATCACACTCTCCTAACCCCTCCCATCGAGGGAGAGGGAAACCAAAGAGGCAATCCTATTATCGGATAATTTCCTTATGTTAAGTTAAGCAGTTTCAAAAATAGATCTCTCAGAGGTGCTAATATCTGCTTTTCCATCGCTACCAACTAATCTGATCATCTCTTTGACCACTTCCTTCATCTTCTGACGAGCGCTTCCTAATACTCTTTGCAGGTTAAGTTCATCTCTATTCTCTATAAGAAAATCTCGCAATTGGCCGATGTAGGCTGCTCTCAATCCTGTGCTGAAGTTAACTTTTCTTATCCCTAAGCTTATTGCTTTCTTTATATCTAAATCCGGAATACCTGTTCCACCGTGTAAAACGATTGGAACTTCTATCAATTCTCTAATTCTCTTCAATCTAGAAAAATCTAACTTCGGTTCAAATCTATATAGCCCATGCAGACTGCCAATTGATACAGCTAGAGCATCTACTTTTGTCTCCTGAACGAAGGTTGCCGCGACATCAGGATCGGTCAGAAACTTCTCCCAATCCTCCTCAAGTATCTCATCCTCTGTCCTTCCTACTTGTCCTAGCTCAGCCTCTACTGATACCCCAACTGCTTTGGCTGCTTCCACAATTTTCTTAGTGATAGAAATATTATCCTCCAGAGGCATAGTTGATCCATCAAACATCACCGATGTAAAACCATAGCGAATACATTTCATAGCTAAGGAGAAACTATCGCCGTGATCAAGATGAAGAGCGATAGGAATAGTAGCCTTGTCTATCAAAGCTTTAGCCATAGCGGTTAAGCATTCTATTCCTCCATGTTCGATCTCCACACGTGCTGCTTGTAATATAAGTGGTGATTTCTCCTCCTCTCCAGCCTTAATAACAGCTTGAATAGTCTCTACATTACTTATATTAAACGCCCCTATAGCGTAATTACCTTCCTCTGCTTTTTTCAAAAGCAATGTCATAGGAACTAAGGACATCGTAATATAATCCCCCTATTCTTTTTCAGAGAACAGCCAAGGTGCCGGCAAGAAAGGTATCTCCCAGGCCTACTGTATATTGAGGCTGTTCCACAGATTTAGTAACTGCCAGAACTGTATTAAAATCCTCTTCTTCAACTATTCCTTCCTTCAGATTTAGAAGAGAAGATAGTTCTCCCCCTACCTTCTCACCTAAATAATTGAGCGATGATCTTTCATTAACTCCTCTAAGATCATCCCAATCTCCATATTCACCAGTTATAGCTCTATAGGCAGCGCTCAACGCTCCTATCAACAGAGCTCTTTGCTCCCTCTCGGGGTCACCCTGAGTTAAAGTAAAGGCGAAATCTCGAGTATGAACGCATAATCTCTTCAATTTGAGCTCTCGATAGATGAATCTAGCAGCTTCATAAAGCTCCTTTACGTTATTAGAGAGAATATCATAATCGAATAAGATCAGAATATCAACTAACTCGTTCTCATTCATCCCCAGGCTGTCCACATTTGGATATAGTTCCTCTATTAAATATCTCCTCATCTTTATATTTTCTAGTCCTGCCGTCTCGGCATGGACAAGCATCTTGGGATTCCTATCCTTCCAATCTCTTATCTGAGCCACGCTATCTACGATTCGATTGTGACACATCTCCTCATCATAAAGGGCATTATATCCCGAAACAATGGCTTTGTCCACCTGGTCGGCGTATTCTCTGGTCCACTTTCGGAAATTCTCATCGATAGTGAAATTAGCGTTGGCTAAATCATAAGGCACGATGAAACGATCGTCCTTCTTGGTGATTATCACCTTTGTCCCCAGATCTATTTTGGTTCCTTGGCGAAATTCGAATATATAATGCCACATCAGCAGATCGTCTCTTCGAGCGGCTTCCTCTGCTCTCTGCAACCCTTGTGGGTAGGGGATCATAATCTTTCCTTCCCCTGGGAGAAGCTCTGCCTGTTCTGGAGGGAAGCTGGTGATATGGAGGATGGTAGGTATTCCTAGCTTAGCTAAAGCACAAGCCGCCTGAGCCCCAGTGCCTCCTACTTTGCGTCCACCTTGAAAGTGTTCGCTTAGCCAATGAGATACCTCCTCATTTTCTACCATCCACTCCCCACCTCTCCCTTTATCCATAAGGTATAACAATCCAGAGAGAAAATCGATCGGAGTCTCAATCCTACCCTTGGGATTATCCATAGCTTTTAGGATATCAATCTCTCTTCCTTGGGCTAACTTCTCAATATGTGAAGCCTCAACTGGAATCACCAGGTCTATATTGATCGTATAGCCACAAATTATAAATCTCGATCGATCTATCTCATCTTGAGCGAGTTCGAGAGCCTCCTGATATCTATCCCCCCAAAATCTCCTCATCCCTTTACTGCTCCTGCTGTTAAACCCTGAATAATGCGTCTTTGGAAGACAAAGACCAAAATGATCAAAGGAATAGTAACGATAACGGAAGCCGCGGCAATACTTCCCCAGGGAACGTGATACATAACGGGCAGCATTGCGATACCCACTGGAATAGTCTGGCATTTAATTGATCTAGTGAAGGTCAAGGCAAAGAGGAACTCGTTCCAAGCGAAGATAAAGACCAAGATAGCTGTGGTGAACATACCAGGAGCCGCTAAGGGAACGATAATCCTCATAAAAGCTCCTAAAGGGCTACAACCATCGATCTTAGCTGCTTCCTCCAATTCTATAGGGATCTCTCGAAAATAGCTGGTCAAGATCCAAAGGGTTAGAGGCATAGCAAAGGTAGTGTAGGGAAAGATCAGAGCTGGATAGGTATTGATCCATTTGAGCTTGCTAAGAATTAAGAATAGCGGGCTGACGATAGCTATCCCAGGAAACATAGATACAGTCAGAATCAAGAAGAGAATAATGGTCTTGCCCTTCATCTTAAGCCGACCCAAGGCGTAGGCCGCAAAACTGCCGACGAACAAGCAAAAGGAGGTGGTACAAGTAGCAACAATAAGACTGTTTATGATATAACGTTCAAAAGGACGACCAGTGAAGACCCGCACATAATTTTCCACAGTAGGCTCGGTTGGTAAGATAGGTGGCAAAGTGGTTAACTCCCGACCTGGTTTAAGGGAGGTGATGATCTGCCAAAGAAAGGGACTGACACACCATACCACGATAATCCCTGTTACCAAGTAGAAAAGAACTTTCTGTATAACCTTTTTATAATGTCTTTTCACCTTTTCACCCTCTTACCTTTATCTGTCTGCTCAACGCCAAGAGGAAGAAAAAGCTGATGATAAGCACACAGATAAACATACTGACTGCTAGAGCTGATCCATATCCAAAGTTAGAGGTAGAGAAGAGCACTTTATAAGCATACGTAGATAGGACCTCGGTAGAACTGGCTGGTCCCCCACCAGTGAGCACAAAGATCAAGGCGAATACCCGAAAAGCATCGAGAGTCCTCAAAAGTACCGCTACTAACATAATAGGAAGGAGCAAAGGTAAGGTGATAAATCTGAAGCGTCGCCAACCTCCTGCTCCATCGATAAGTGCCGCCTCATATAATTCGTAGGGAATAGTCTGTAAACCAGCCAACAGAATAAGAGCTATGAAGGGCGTAGTTTTCCAAACATCAGCTAAGATCGCACAGTTAATAGCTAATCTGACATCTCCCAGCCAATTCTGGTAATCGCCGATCAGATGAAGTCTCTTAAGGATGAAGTTGAATAGACCATAATCAGAGTTGAATATCCAGCTCCACATCGTAGAAGTGACAACAGTAGGTATTGCCCAGGGGACCAAAACGGAAGCTCTCACTATTCCTCTCCCCTTGAAAGATTCGTTAATCACCAAAGCCATGCCCAATCCTATGATCGTCTCCAGGGCAACAGAGGTGAAGGTAAAATAGAAGGTATTGCCCAAGGCATTCCAAAATTCTGGATCATGAGCCATTTGAACGAAGTTTGAAAAGCCGATGAATTCATTGGTTCGAAAGATAAGCGACATCTTTCGCAGACTCATCCAAAAAGAGGTGGCGGTGGGATAGAAGGCCATAGCTATTACTACAACCAAGGATGGTATCACCAATAGGTAGCCAAGCTTAGATTCAGCTATAGATATTCTCCTGTTCATCTTTATAAATCCCTCTTACTAATATCAATAAAAGGTGCCAAGCTAAGGTGTAATACGAAGTATAAACAAAATCTTTACTTGGCACCTCAACTGCGATAATATGCTGGGGATGTGATAAGCTCACATCCTCTCGGAATTAACGCTACTCCCCAACTACCTTTTTGATCTTATCGGCCGCGGTCTTTACGGTTTCCTCAGGCGTCTGCTTGTCGGTCAGAAGTTTGGAGAACTCCGCTTGGAGGATAAGGGAGATCTCAGGATAGTAAGGCGTAATAGGTCTAGGTGCAGCATAGACGAAGACATCTTTGAGTGAGACTAAGAAGGGTTGCACCTTCGCCAGCTCAGTATCCTCATATACCGCGGGACGAGTAGGAGCCCATCCCCTAATAGCGAAGTATAACTGAGACTCAGGGCTAGCGATGAACTTGGTGAATTTAGCCGCTTCATCAGGATGCTTGGTGTAGTAGTTCACTCCATACTGGTATCCACCTAGACAAGAGGCGCTCTCCGACCCCTCGAAGTGAGGTAGAGGAATGACGGCAACTTTATCCACAACCTTAGATTCGTTGGGATCCTGAGATATCGCCCAAACATAGGACCAGTTGCGAAGGAATACCGCATTGCCATCGGTGAAGATGCGTCGACTCGGCTCCTCATCATAGGTGTTTACCGCCTCGGGCGAGATCTTATGCTTATAGATCAAGTCATACATCAATTGAGCAGTTCGAAGGCCCTCATCGTTATCGATCACTACCTTCCCTTCCTTATCAAACACTGCTCCATCACCGCCTAAGAAGCTCACTAGATCGCAGACTAGCACCTCGGCTTGTCTCGCCTGGTAGACGAAGCCCTGAAGATTGGGATCACCCTCTCCCTCCATTATAGCTTTAGCCTGATCTATTAATTCATCCCAGGTCTCGGGAGGCTCAAAGCCATACTTCTCCAACAAATCCGTCCGATAGTAGAGCATCCCTGCATCCAAAAACCAGGGAATGCCGACTAGCTGTCCTTTATAGGAGACGGTTTCGATAGCGCCAGGGAAGTATTCTGCCTTCTCCTCCTCAGAGACATACTTATCCGTAGGCAAGAGCCAACCAGCTTCAGCAAACTCGGGGAACCATATACAGTCAATAGTGAAGACATCGACATCATCGGTCTTAGCGGCCAAGGTGGTCACCAAGTACTGGTGGATCTCCGTGCTAAAGTTCGGAGAAGGCATCTCCACGAATTCCACATTGATATCAGGATTTGCTTTCTCAAATCTCCTGATCAGTAGAGGCATAGTGTCAACCCCGTAGGTCTTCATACTAGCAAAAACTATAGTTGCCTTCTCCTGAGCAAATCCCACCTGAGCGCCCACAAACACTATGCTTGTCACCACAAAAACCGCGAGCATAAAAGTTAAGGTTATTTTTCCTCTCATTTTTCTTTTACCTCCTTTTTTATTTGGGAAATAATGGGATAAATTTAGAGAATATTCGCTGATCTTACCACCTCCTCTCCTATTAGGCTGATAGAGCTAATTTCCTTGAGATTTATGATTTGGGGAAATTATCTCTATGTGACTAAAATAAAAAAAGGTGATCCTCAGTATTTCCTATCTGGTAGCACCTGTCCAGTTCGCTTAATACTATTTAGAGCCTTCTCAAAACGGCGCAGAGCCACTCCAACAAATAGGGCATCGACTATCGCTAATTGAGCAATACGAGAGGCCATCGCCTCATCCCGAAAGGTAGTCTCCCTAGAAGTAGTGAAAAGCTTTATATCGGAGACTTGAATAATGGGCGACTTGGAGTAATTAGTTATACAAATAGTAGTTGCCCCAGCCTCATGAGCTAGACGCATAGCCTCCACCGTGTCCTTAGAGCTTCCTGAGTGAGAGATACCTAATCCTACATCCCTTTTCCTCATAAGAGAGGCTGACATAGCTTGAGTGCCGGCATCACGATAGACTATGCAAGGCAAACCTATCCTGATAAATCTATATTCCGCATCCAGAGCGATAGGTAAAGAGTTACCTACTGCGAATAACTCTATACGGCGACAGGAGGAGATAGCCTCCACTGCCCTCTCCATCTCCTCCGGATCGATGATCCTCTCAGTATCATATAGGGCTTGAATATCAGCCCGAAAAACTTTATCGATAACTTGGACTATGCTATCACCCTGCTCTATATCCTGATGTATCTGATGCACAGGGGTTACCAGATCGCGAGCCAAAGTTATTTTTAGCTCATGATATCCACTATATCCTAGATTCTGGCAGAATCTAACTACGGTAGATTCGCTAACCTCACTTTCTTCCGCTACCTCTGTTATGGAAAGATGAATAATGGCTTCAGGATTATTTAAGATGAACTCAGCTACTCGTTGCTCCGCAGGGAATAGAGATGGCAATATCCCCTTAATCCTAGCCAAGCATCCTCTTAGCTCTCGCGGATTCCATAGATTTCTACTAGCTTTTTCACGTGTATCATCTCTATCCAGAGCTCGTTTAGAGTGATCCTGATTTTCTGTCTTTTCCTTCATAGAAATAATTTCCTTAATATTTTATATTATATGAAGATTATCTCGATAAAATATCAAAAATATAACTAATTAAGCCTTATCTCTAATCTACTGGCTAAATTAGCTTGTCTAGAATATATCATATATTTCTTGTTTTGTCAAGCTCTAAATTGCCGAATCTGAAGAAATCAGGGATACATCTCCTTTAAATGAAAGGATTTATGACATCCAACAATCCATATTTCTCGAAATGAGAGGTATCCTCGGTATATACTAACCTTATCCCATTATCCAACATAGTTGCTATAAGATAGACATCGAAGGTGTTTTCTCTCCTCACACCGAAATGTCTCATTAACTCTACTGTCCTGAATATAGTATTAGCGATAGGATATATTTTAGCTATACCGCGGGAGTTAAGATAGATCTCTACCTCTCTCAACGCCTGCTGAGGGGTTAAGGGATTCTTCAGCTTCCGAGGATTAGTTACCACCGAATAGAACTCCAAGATGTTCTGAGGAGAGATACAAGCTGGAAGCTCTCCCCTACTAGCTCTATCTCTTAGTTCTCTCGCTTCATCATAGTGAGGAGAGAGTGTGTCATGAGCATATACTAGAATATTGGTATCTAATAACCCCGCCTCAGATGAGGTCCTCATATATCTTCTCCCTAGTTAAAGAACCTTTTACTCCTAGAGAATAAGCTCTGAAGTCGTTCCTTTGAATATCTTCAATGTTACTTCGCTTATCCTTGTCTAAAGCCTCTAGTCTCTCAAAATCATCTAAGTTGATTATCACTACCATGGGCCTTCCTCTTCGCTCAACAATAATTCGCTCGTGAGCGTAAGCTACTCGACCTATGATTTCGGAGAATTTTCTCCTTACCTCTACCACACTTAATGTTCTTTTCATGCTTACACCTCATCAAACTGAGCATAGTGTTCACTTAATTATCTCATAACTGCTCATAATTGTCAACCCCTCATATAGAAAAATGTCTAATTCCCTGCTATTCTATTTTGCATATATGGACATATATGCAGTGTCACATATTTTCTCTATTCAACTATGATCTTGACAACCGCTCTATATCAGATATAATATAGATGCGATTGTCTCTATCCGATGGCGACCACAGGGATTGGAATTATGGAACTCAGTTTCCACTGCTATCTCATCATAAGTAAACTGAGGTTTCCCCTAATTGTTGGACAGAGATTCAGGGACTTTAAGGTGAACACTATCGAATATAACATGCTTATCCCTTTCAGATACTTTCGCCAGATCATCCCCTAGCAAGGCCTCTCTTGGAAATATTACAGCCCCATGTTAGACAGCCTCGTGATAACTGACAGTGTTCCTTTAAGGTGGAAACCAGTGCTTTAGCATACTCAGCTCCTATTCATATAGACCTGTAAAGGTGTACGGTATCCAAGGGCTTGGTGAAATCTCTCAGTGTTGTAGAAACTGAATTAATTGCCTAATCCTCTCATAGCTTCAATCATGTCCTCATAGTCGTTCAGATATACCTCCTCATATTTCACACTGCGCCATAGGCGCTCAACGAAAATGTTGTCCCACAAACGACCATCCCAACTGATACGAATGCCTGCGCTCTCCAATCGCTCTGTGAAAGCCTGACTGATGAATTGATTTCCCCGATCGCTATTGAATATCTCTGATTTCTCCTTCCTGAGAGCCTCCTCCAGGGCAGTCAAACAAAAGAACGTGTCCAGGGAATTGGATACCTCCCAAGAGACAACAT
>CAZSTA010000002.1:0-52146 GCA_964609495.1 uncultured bacterium
ACGTAGTAGCTAGTGAGAGGAAGTTAGAGGAAGTAAGGGAGGTTTATAAAGGGGGGTAGCTTATTCCCCAGAGGAAATATCTCGAGTTAGTTTTAAAGGAGGAGGAGAGGGATGTTGCCTAATAGGGATGATAGACATTTCTCGACAATAAATTACTTGAGGAACTATGCTCAACAATTCATCAACGCTAGAAAGGAATTGCCAAGGGATAAGGATGAGCTTATTGAAAGGAACGCTGAGTTTAAAAGGATACTGTTGGAATGTTTAGGAGGTATGCCTGAGGAGAAGTGCGATTTAAATCCTTTGATAGCGCAAGAATCGGATATCGAGGATTGCTTGCTAGAGGAGGTGTATTTCGATAGTGAGTTGGGAGTTACTGTTCCTGCTCTAGTTTCCAAGCCTAAAGATAGGAAAGGAAGGAAGCCCGCGATAATAGTTGTTCCTGGCTGGCCTCAAACCAAGGAGTGCTTTCCTAAGTTTAGGACGATGATGGCTAAGGAAGGATACATTGTCATCTGCATTGACACTCGTAGTCACGGAGAGAGGAGGATCGTGGCTGATACTTTTAATGATACTTATAATGCTGTTGGCTTTGGTATCCTGTTAGGCAAGCCATTCTTAGGGATGGCCGCGTGGGATATCATACGCACAGTGGATTATCTCGAGACTAGAGATGATGTCAATGAGGAGAGAATCGGGATCATCGGCTTATGTTACGGAGGGATGCAAACTTGGTTATCAGGAGCGCTGGATGAGAGGTTAAAGGTGGTCGTTCCTGTCTGTGGGACCTCCACTTACGAGGCTATGATCAATGAGATCTCGTCATATCACACTCATTGTCTTCTCACCTATATCCCCAATCTCATAAGGTATGGAGATATTCAAGATATCATCGCTTTGATCGCTCCTAGACCGTTGTTGATTGTGAATAACTCAAATGATTGGTGGTTTCCAGTATCTGGGTTGAAGAAGGTGGGGAGGGAGATAGAGGGGGTTTATGAAACCTTAGGGGCTAAGGATAAATTTGATCATATCCTCCGTTCCACCGTTCATGATATCACCCCTGAGTTCGGAGAGAAGGCGAAGAAATGGTTCGATAAGTGGCTGTAATCGAGGGAAATAACTCCTAATTGATGAATGAAGAGGGAGGAGCTCATGTTCGACTTTGATATCGGCAAATATGCTGATCGGATAGAGGAATCGAGGCGGAGATTAGAGGTAACGAGACGCTTTCAAGAGCCAGATCGAGTGCCGATAAATATCACTGTAGGAGGACCCTTCTTCGCTCATCTCCTTGGATATAATATTCGGGATTACTACCTAGATATGAATTTGATGATCGAGATTCAGGTCGGAGGAGTAAGATGGCGTTTTGAGGAGTTAGGCGATGATATAACTGGCTTCAATATATATCTCGATCTGGGAACTGCTGGAGAAGCCGCGATATTTGACTGTGATCTTATGTATCCTGATGATAACACGCCAGCGATAGTGCGAAAATATGAGACGATCGAGGATTTAGAGAGGATAGAGATACTCGATCCTGAGACCCATCCTCGCATTCAGGAGATTTATCGAAAGTATGAGGAGCTGAGAGAGAGGGTCGAGAGGACGGGGTTGAACTATCCGGTTACGGGGGGAGTGGGAATGCATCCCCCACTCTCGGCATTATGCGGAATTATGGATGTTGATAAGGTCTATACCTATATGTGTGTAGAGCCGGAGAGAATGAAGAAGATCTTTGCGAAGTTCGTGGAAATATTCTGTCGCGTAGTCGATTATAATGATAAATATTTCGGGATGAAAAGGGCTTCGCTGGGGCTTTGTGATGATAACTCAGGCTTCATCTCTCCTAAGATGTATCGAGAGAGGGTGCTCCCCTTTAATAAGATGTTATACGAAAGGTATGGCAAGAATAGACGCTCACTTCATATGGATGGCCCCGCGGATCATCTCTTCTCGATGATATCGAACGATCTCGGAGTGGATGAGATGGATATCGGCGGATTCAGCCATATCGAGGCGGCGGTGGAGGCGATGAAGGGAAAAACTGTTATCCAAGGGAACGTTAATTGTAAAGACCTATATGGAGATTTCGAGCCCGCTAGAGCATCCGCAGAGCATTGTTTGCGGGTGGCGGCTCCTGGAGGTGGATATATATTTGGAGTAGGTGGGGAGACTTATGCGGGCGTAAATGTGGATACTCTGGTTGATATGGTGGATTATGTGAAGAAAGCGGGGAGATACCCAATAAAGCCGGAGAACTTTTGAGGGATGATAAGATAAAAGGAGCTAAAGTTTATGCTGATCATAGATGCCCATGTTCATCAGTTTGAGAGAGGAAGTTTTCTATATCTTATATGGCTGTTGGAATATAACTCTAATGGCTATTTATCCGCTTCTAAAACTTGCTGATTACTTCTGGCAGGTTTAAGCAATCTCCAGAAGAGAATTACTCCTATTAATCGCACTCCTGAGGCTATGAAGAAGACCAAGTTTATCTGTAAGATTCCAATGAGAAAAGTTCCTACCAGTGGAGCAAGAAAAGCCGCGGTATTCATCAACATCGAATATACCGCTACAAAGCTAGCTCTTCTCTCCTCCGGGCAGAAATCCATCAGAGCATTGAAGAAAGCAAGATTGAAACCAGCGGAGAACACTCCAGCGATTATGGAGTTGGGGATATAAGGCCAGAGATTATAGGTAAAACCAATAATGAAGGGATAGAGAACCAATCCTCCGGTAGAGAGCAGAAGTATATAGTAATTACCCCGCTTATTTATGAGACGAGTCCAGCGACGATAGGTGAGAATTGCGGCCGCAGATGTAATTATAGAGAGCATTCCAATCCAACTGTTGGTAGCTCCCAGATATTTAACTAGGTAGATAGGGAACAGGGGTGCTGGTATGAATAATCCCCAGTGCAATACAAGCGAGCTTAGGCAGAAGTAGAAGAAGCTGCGATTCTCACTTATCATCCGCCCGAAGCCTTTTAATTGCTTAGTGATAGGTCTCCTTATCTTGGGTGGAGGAAGGGGTATATCCTTTACCTCTATTCTGCGTATATACTTTAAGCTGATCATCGAGGTAAAGAAGGCCACAAGGTAAATTAGTTGATAATTGAGGGGGAAGGGGAGTATATCAAGAAGTTTACCAGCTAGGGGAGTAGCGCCTACCTGAGTTGTCCCCATTATAATACTGCGATTTCCCACCACCCTCGATCGACTCTCAGGGGGTAAGACATTGCCCATCATCGTAGTGAAAGCTATGTTGGCTAGAGCGGCGGGGAAGTTCATTAGCACAATACAGATTATGAAGAATTCTGCTCGATGAGATCTAATAAGGAATGGCATCAGGACGATGGGGAGGTAGAAGAAGCGAACTAGAGCTAGACTTTTCACGCTCAAGGGGATCAATCTTCTATATTTATTGATAATGCGGGCCGCAGGAAGCGTAGAAATTATCAGGACGAGGGCAGGAAGGGAGGTGAGAAGACCGATCTGGGTATCCGTGGCTCCTAACTTGATAGCGAAAACTGCCACAAAGGGACCAGTTATCGCCATAGCGAGCCCACTCCAAAAGATGTCTAGATATAGATTCCATATATTTCGTTCAAGTGCCGCTTCCTCTCTCTTCTTCCGAGAGGCTTCAAGCCCCGAGGCTAGTTTTAACTTGATCGTCCTAAAAGATAAAAGAACTCTACTTAGCCTTCCTTTCATCATTGTTCCTTTCGGAGTATATACAAAACTAAAGGGAATTGAGGCAATTTATATTTTATACCTCAATTCCCTCTTCGTCCTTTATATATTTTAGATACGAAGCTTATCCGAAACTATTTTCAGCTATATCCTCTAATTTAAGTGTGATTCGGATATTTGTAATATTCATATTCATCTTATCCTATTTATTAGCTAATCTCCCTCTTCAATCCGTTAACTATTATATCATAAAAACTTAGGCTGGTCAATAATTTTAAGATATTTTTCTGAGGCTCGACTCATCGATCTTGACAAAAGCTATATAAACTGTTAAAATAACCTCAGTTTTTATGCTTGTCGAAGGAGGCTTTAGATGAAGCCAGCCAAGTTATTTTATATATCTATCCTATTAGGAGTTCTTTTATTCCCTGTCTCTGTCTTATCTCAGCTCGAAGTAGAAGGAGAGAAAACATTCTCCCTAAAATCGGTGAACCTGGGGAGGGGAAGTTCTGCGGGAGCTTTTTATAGAGATAATCCTCAATTCCTCGCGGTAGGCACCTTTGCCTTCGATCAGACTTTTCGTTTGAAGCTCGATGGTAAATTCGAGGATGTGAGGGTCTCGGCCTCTCTTACTGATACTACTAGCAATCAGCTCCTACCCTTCGGGGGCGAGGATATCTGGATAAAGGTGGAGGGAAGGAACTTCGGCGCCACCTTCGGTGATTATGTGAGTTCGTTCGGTCTAACTGATTTCACACGCTATAACCGAAAGTTAACGGGAGCTACGGGATATGTGCTTCTCGACAAATTTCGTCTGAGTGCTTTAGGTGCTAGGGTAGGAGGTGTCCCCCAAAGAGATGAGTTTAAAGCCGAGGAGACCAGGCTGGTCTATACGCTAACTCGTCGTCCGGTAGTGGAGGGCAGTGAGGTCGTCAAAGTCGATGACGAGAAGCTCACTAGGGAGGTCGATTATACGATAGATTATATAACGGGGACGATAACCTTCATCGAGTTTCTGGAGGCAGATACTGAGATAGTGGTGGAATACGAATATCTCGAAGGAGGATTGCTGAGCAGACGCCTGATCTATGGAGTGGAGGGGGAGTATAAGGCTGAGGATTTCACCGCGGGATTAAATTATCTCACGCAGAATGATGAGCCGAGTAGTGACTCGCTTCCTAAAGTGGAGAATTCTCCTGTCCAGCAGAGCATCTTCGGAGCAAATTTCGAATACAACTGGACTCCGGCTTCTCAAAAGCGTGAAATTGAGATCGGAGATGTCTCCGCGGGAATAGTAACAATTTCGGATAGAGCGGAAGGATGGTCCACTATCCCCGGCGAAGATGGCAGTTCCCTCACCCTGGAGACTTCCTTATTGGTATATAAAGAGGCAGGAAGATCGCTATCTTTTGATTATAACCTGTATGAGAAGGATTCCAAGGTCTGGGCGGTATATGAATTCGATTTTCCGCAGGATTATAGCTCTTATAATCAGTTGATATTTTGGGTTTATGGCGATTCAAATTTGGAGCGGCTCAGCATCGAGCTAGCTACTGATGATAGCGATTATTTCCACTCTCCTATCGCAGTCATAAATTGGGATGGCTGGAGACAGATAACCTTCCCTATTCAAAGCTTCGAGGTGGCGGAAGGAGATCCAAATTTAGGTGATATATCTTCGGTGAAGATCTCACTTACTAGTCCAGAGGGGGCTTTAGTGGGAGTGAGTGGGCTGATATATCTGGATAGTTATGTTAGGTCTTCCCCCTATTTACCCAGAGAGGAGCAGATCTCAGCCAATATTTCTGTGGAATATGGGCAAAGTCAGTATAACCCTAATACCCAGAACGAAGCGGTTATCGATGATATGGAAGGGGATGCTAAGGCTTTTACCCTCTCTGATGATCCTGAGGATTGGGAGGTCGGTGAGGCCTCCGATCTGACAAGTTCTATTGATATCGATACCGATGATAATAACTTTAAGGAGGGAAATTCCTCGCTCGTAATGGATTATGAGTTGGCGGAAGAGGACTCATGGGTATATATAATATATTCTCTGGATGATCATGATATCTCCAAATACGATAAGTTAAACTTCTGGCTTGATGGAGATAATAAGGGCGAGCTACTCTGGATCAGTTTGGTGACCGAGGAAGATAAGGAATATTCAAGTGAGGCTCTAAGGATAGACTGGACAACTTGGAGGACAGTTAGGTTTGAGTTGCAGGAGGATTTCAAGCTAGAGGACGAGACTGAGTTGGAGAAGATAAAGGAGATAAGGCTCTATCTGGCTAACGATGGCACTGTCTCCAAGAGTATAAGGTCCACTCTCTATTTAGATACCTTGAGTTCCGCAGTTGAGAAGCGATGGATAATAGGAGGAACAGGTATCTTAGATATAAAGGCTATTAATAAGGAGCTCGATCCATCATTTATTCCCTACTCTGAGGAAAGTCCTCAAGCGTTAGATTTGATTTATACCTTCGAGAAGGAGGATGATTATGTATCTATAACTTATGATTTCAACTATTCTCAGGATTTCACGAGGTATAAGCGATTCAAATTCGCGGCTTTCCTGCCGGGCGATGTGCTTGCTGGAGAAGTGTTCGTCGATCTCATCACCAGTTCCAATAGCTACTTTCGGCATAAAGAGAAGTTGGTTTTAGATAGGGATAATATACCTAAGGATAAGTGGAAAGAGGTATCTTTGGATATCAGGGCGGACGCGGTGCAGGATAATTTTGAGACCTATGGATCTCCTACTCTGGAGCAGATAAAGGAGGTCAGATTCTCAATTGAGCGAGGAGAGGCGGAAATTGAAGTAGAATACTCGCTCTATTTGGATGCCGTTCATCTGGGAGGCTCTGTTAGGTCAAGCGGAAGAGCGTACAAGATAACCCTTGATTCTCGCTATCGCGATATCACTTTAAAAGCTAGATACGAGAGGAGTGAGGCGGAGTTCAGGCAGATAGGTAAAGCCACCGCCCAAGCGGTGGACGAGGAGAAGTTCTATATGAATACCGGGTATTGCTATGAGGATAAGATCACGGGAAATATGCGCTATGAAAGTTCGACTTCTACAAGTCGTCTGGGAGTTGAAAGGGAGGTGGCTACAACTAATAATATCTTCTCTACCGACTGGACCTTCCGTTTCGATGATCTCCCAGAATTAAAACTCGGATATCAGCAGAAGGATAAGTTCAACAGTAGGAAGGATGAGGGAAAGATCAATGAGACCGTTTATTTGGCGACATTTGGCCTTAGATATATGGTAGATATCTATACCTTTGAGTTCGATTATCGCCTTCAGGATACTTTAGATCGGACGGAGAAGCAACCAAGAACTAGGGTTGATGCCTCGACCTATCGTATTTCAGTTGCTCCTTCCGATAAGATATCTTCTGCAGTAAGCTATACGAAAAGTGTTAGTCGCTCTGAGGGAGAGAATGCACCTAAGACTGATACCGATACGATCGCCTTAGAAGTTCGGGCGGTTCCCTCTCGGACCCTCTCTCTAACTGGACAATATTCCTCGCGCGTCGTCTCCAATCTAACCGATAATACAACTCAACGGGCTGATATCGCTGATATCTCCACTCTCTTCAAGCCCTTTTCTTATCTTTCTGGAAGAGTCAGGTATCGCTTGGAGCAGGAGGAGAGGAGGGTTTCTGGGAAGAAGATCCCAGTTGATACCTCTTACACCTCCTTCGATCTACGAGTTACCCCTTGGTCCTTCATCTCCCTCTCTACTATTTATAGCTTCCGTTACACGACCGCAGATGATCCTGATACTGAAGAGAAGATAGAGGTCCTGAAGGATAACAAGCGTGATTGGAGTCTGAGCTTTGTTCCTATCTCCTCTCTTACTATCTCTGGGAGATGTCAAGCTTCTAGCCGACGTGATCAATATGATAAAACTACTGATATTGAGACAACTACGGTGAGGATCGATAATAGATTTTCCGATAGATTAGCTCTCAAGATAAGTTATGAGAATAGGAGTAAGGAACGTGGCCAAAAGACAGAGGAAGCAGGCATTATCAAGACTATGTCTCGAACTTCCCAGGTTGAGCTGGGATTGGATATTATTTTCTCTCCTAAACTTTCAGGGGAATTGAGTTATACTTGGAAAGGAGAGAAGGAGCCAGAACGCGATAGGGAGGATTCCTCAATTATAGGTGCAGAAATCGAGTATGATATAAATGAGAGAATGAAAGTCTCCTCAGAGTTAGAATATACTTCTGTTACGGGAGAGAGCGCCGCAGATAAGGTGAAATTAGCACTTGATCTCGATTACCAACTAGCAGAGAACGTCGAGCTATCGGCTGGATATAACTATTTCACTTCAAGCTCAGCCTCTGAGAGTGATACTTATCAAGCCAATATATTCTTGTTAGATGTGAAACTATTATTCTAGGTATAGATATCACATTCTAAAACCGCATTTCACTATAGTATGTACAATATTTATCATCAGGTTTTAATGCGAAGTTGTAATGTGACCTCTATAGTTTCAAAATTTAATGCTTAGTCTAAGGAGGTGAAAAGGAGCAATTCCTCCCCTTCGCTAAAGCGGAGGGATCTCCTTGCCCAATCCTATGAGAGAAAATAAGACGTTGAAAGAAAAGTTTGCCAAGGATCCTCATCGTCCGCAATATCATTTTCTCCCACCGGCTAACTGGATGAACGATCCTAACGGGTCGATCCAATGGAAGGGGGAGTATCATCTCTTCTATCAGCATAATCCATACGGCCCCTTCTGGTCAACGATGTATTGGGGACACGCTGTTAGTAAAGACCTTGTGCATTGGACCCACCTGCCGATTGCCCTGGCGCCGACCCCAGATGGACCCGATAAGGACGGTTGTTTTTCCGGCTGTGCGGTTGATAACAATGGTATCCCCACTTTGATCTATACTGGTGTTAAACCGGAGCGACAATGCATTGCTACCAGTAAGGACGACTTGCTTACCTGGGAAAAGCATCCTGATAATCCGGTGATCGCCTCTCCGCCTGAGGGCTTAGAGGTTACCGGCTTTCGCGATCCCTGCGCCTGGAAGGAAGGCGATACTTGGTACCTTATCCTCGGGTCTGGTATAAAGGATGTTGGTGGCACGGCTTTTCTCTATAGGTCGAAGGATCTGATCCACTGGAATTATATCCATCCTCTCTTCGTTGGTGACAAAAATGAGACCGGCGAGATGTGGGAGTGTCCGAACTTCTTTCCTCTGAATGGCAAGTATGTATTTCTCTACTCCCCGACTCCTGAGTTCCTCTACACCCGATATTTCATCGGAACTTATGTCAACTATAAGTTCGTGCCAGAGAGCAAGGGAAATACGGATTTTGGCGGATACTTTTATGCCGCCCAGACATTCCTCGATGATAAGGGGCGACGCATTATGTGGGGTTGGCTCAAGGAAGGACGTAGTGATAAGGCAAGTCGGGAGGCTGGCTGGGTAGGGGTGATGTCTCTACCTCGCCTCCTATCTATACTTCCCAACGGTCAACTAGGTATGGAGCCAGCCCCAGAATTGAGGATGCTTCGCGATAAACCTTATCAATTAGTGGATATTAACCTTACTCCCGAATCTTTCAAAGTCCTGAAGGAGATTGAGGGCGATTGCTTGGAAATCGTGGCGGAATTAGAGCCGAATGATGCCAGTGAATTTGGGATTAAACTGCGCTCTTCGCCAGATGGCGAGGAGGAGACACTTGTAGTATGCGATCTCGCGCAGAAACGTCTAGTCATTAATGGGGAACGATCGAGTTTGAGTTCTGAGGTCAATCGTGATGTTCGAGGCGGACACTTTGAGCTTAGGGACGGTGAATCCTTGAAACTGCACATTTTCCTCGATCGCTCTGTAGTAGAGGTCTTCGCGAATGGAAGAGCTTGCGTCACCGGCCGGATTTATCCTTCGCGTGACGACAGCCTCGGGGTGGATCTATTCACCCTTGACGGTTGTGTGAGGTTTAAGTCGCTTAAGGTGTGGGAGGTGAAGTCGATCTGGAGATAATGGACGAAGAGTATACCGGAAGATTAGCCAATAAGATGTGTATGCAGGGCGGGTTCGCAATTTGATATTGAATATCTCAAATGAATATCAAGAAACTCTTCTGAGACTACTCAGGTAAAATTAGGAGAGATAGTCGCAAAAATTGAGGAGGTTAGATGATGAGTGCTAATAAGATCGTAGTTATAGGTGGAGTTGCTAGTGGAACAAGCGCAGCGGCTAAGGCGAGAAGATGTGATGAGGATGCTGAGATCACCATCTTCGAAAGAGGAGAATATATATCCTATGCCACATGTAGCTTGCCCTATTATATCTCTGGGTTGATATCGCATAAAAATCGACTGGTATTAAACACGCCTAAAACTTTTAAGAAGCAGCACAATATCGAGGTGAAGTTGAGGCATGAGGTCACAAGGATTATACCTGAGAGGAAAGAGGTTGAGGTCAGAAATCTCAATAGCAATAGGGAGCAGATTTATCCATACGATAAGCTAGTTATCGCCACTGGAGCCAGTCCGATAGTTCCCCCTATAGATGGGATTGAGCTATCTCATATCTATACTTTACGCACGATAGAAGACGCTGAAAACATCAGAAACTTTATTGAAGAAGAGAACTCTCGAAGAGCAGCTATCGTTGGCGGGGGATTGATCGGGCTGGAGATGGTCGAGGCATTTCTCGAAAGGGGTCTATATGTGACAGTTGTAGAAAAGATGGCTCAATTGCTCCCGAATTTTGATTGGGAAATGGCTCAAGTGGTGGAGAACCACTTATTGGAGAAGGGTGTAGATGTTATCTGCTGTGATGCTGTGAAATCCTTCAAGGGGGATGGAATGAAGGTCAAGAAGCTTATTACTGAGAGCGGGAGAGAAATCGATGTGGATATAGTGCTTATGTCTGTTGGAATCAGACCTAACGTAAAGCTGGCTAGGGAAGCTGGGATAACGTTAGGTCCTACCAGAGCAATTGCCACCAATAGTAGAATGGAGACCTCAGTTGATGATATATATGCCGCTGGCGATTGCGCGGAGAGCAAGCATATAATCACTGGTGAACCGACCTGGGCTCCTCTGGGTTCTGTGGCTAATAAGCATGGTCGAGTGGCGGGGGAGAACGTGATGGGAAGAGATGCTGAGTTTAAGGGTGTGCTGGGAAGTTGCATCGCGAAGGTATGTGACTTAGCAGTCGCCCTAACTGGACTTGGGGAGAAGGGATCTCGCGAGAAAGGATATGATATAGCAGTTTCCTACGTTTACCCAGAGGATCATGCCGGTTCCTATCCTGGGGCAGCCCCAGTGACGATAAAAACAATAGCTGATAAAAAAGATGGGCGTTTGTTAGGGGCTCAGATCGTTGGAAGTCAAGGTGTTGATAAGCGGATAGATGTGATAGCAACAGCTATTTATGGTGGAATTAAAGCAGATGAGCTCCTCCAAGTTGACCTCGCCTATGCTCCTCCCTTCTCGCCAGCTAAAGATCCTGTTATTGTGGCTGGACTCGTCACCGGAAATGAGGTAAAAGGGGATGTGAGTGTTATATTGCCTGCCCAGTTGAAGAAGCGGCTCGATGATGGGGAGGATTTCACCCTTCTAGATGTCAGAACTCTAAGGGAATTTGAATCTGGATATATTGAAGGCGCCAAGCATATACATGTGGAAGAGCTTAGAGATCGTCTCGATGAGCTGGAGAGAGGGAAAGATATAGTTGTGTATTGCCTAACAGGATTTCGATCCTATCGCGCTAGCAGGATATTAATGAATAGAGGCTTTAATAGAGTGTTAAATCTCTCCGGAGGGACTAAATCTTGGAACTATGGAATGGAAAAACCAGAAAAGCCTTGAGTGTAAGGACGGCTCTTGCTAGGAATATCGAGGTACATCTGCCTTTTGGGATAGATATCTGAACTGTTAGGATATGAATAAGTTAGGCGAAATTCAGGGGGATGTATAATGGATATAGATTTTTACAAAGGAGTTATTGAGGAGTGCTTTCCCCAGGTCCGGGTATCAGATATTCGGTTTCTCGGGGGAGGGTCATGCCGAGTCTTCGAGGTTAATAACGAGTTGATATTTAGGTTTCCTCATGGCTCGAACGTTGAAGAGGCGATAAGGAAAGAAAAGCGTTTGTATGATCAACTTTATCGAGCATTTTCATTTACAATTCCGCACTACGAATACTTCTCGAATGATTGCGCGAGCTTGAATAAGCCAGTTGCTGGATATAAGAAGATCGGGGGTATCGAGTTGTCGCAGTGTCGCCTCAGCAACTCTCAATTGAAGAAGCTATCATCCCAGATCGCCAAGTTATTATCCCAAATCCATAGCTTTCCAGTGGAGAAGGCGATGGATTTGGGATTTCCTTACTTTTCACCTAGCAGTCAGAGAGCTAATTTTTCGCGTTCCTACAATGATGAGGTAAAGGATAAATTGTTTCCGATGCTCACTACTCAGGGGCAAGATTGGGTTAGGGAACTTTTTGAGGAATTTCTATCGAACGATCGGAACTTCGACTTCGAGCCAGTTCTGACACACGGTGATTTTGATTCGAGTAATATCCTCTATGATCAAGAGCGAGAGGAGATCTCGGGGATTATTGATTTTGAGGATGCGGTAATAGAAGATCCGACTAGGGATCTTTGTGTTTTGGTAGATGAGTTTGGCAAGGAATTTGTTCAAGATATCCTCGCCGATTACGAGGGAGTGGTTGATGACGGTCTTCAGAGGAGGATATCATTTCGTTCAAAACAAGTTGTGTTTATTGAGATCTTCTATGGGTTGGAATTCAACGAGCCTGAATTCACGGAGAATGGATTGAAGAGGTTGAGAAGAGCGATGAACGATTCTGATATAATTGGAGGGTGGCTTCAGAAGTCAACGTCAGAAACGAGATATCAAAATGGTTTCCCTCCGTAAATCTGATTTCTAACCCAAGTTTAACAGTTAGTGAAGATCCCCAGAATTGAAGTCACCTTTCATTTTGATGGACATATGGTGTTGCGTCCCCAGTATTTAATGATTACCTCAATTAGATCGCTTGTGGTGACGTCAGTGTTATTCTTAGGGTCAGGTCCATGACGGAAGTTAAAGGCATCGCTCTCCTCCGCGTGGGGTTCCCACGAAGGGTCCCACACTCATAGCGCATGGTTCACACCGCGTTGCTCAAACAGGTCCATCTGGTCGTCCATAAAGTCAGCCGCGCCAGGTACCCATCGCACAACGCCAAACTCATTCACCACGACCGGCACGTTATGCATTGCCTTAAACGTATCCACATTGAGAGAGGGTTTCTTGAGATAGAACTGCTCTTTATAACAACACCTCTATAATCGCATAACTGCCAGTAAAATCAGGCTAATAAAAATACCACCTATAATGGTGGCTAGTTTGTTATTTATTTCTTTCCAAAATCCATCTCAGAACTTATTCCGAAGATAAGTAGCGATAATCCTCATCTACCTACCCTTTCAATCCTGTTAAAGTGATTCCCTCGATGAGATGTCCCTGAGCTATTGAGAAGGCGACGAAGGTCGGAAGCACAGTGATCACTGTGCCTGCCATTACCAGATGCCATAAAGTTCCATATTCACCTCTGAAGAGGGCTAATCCTAAGGGCAAAGTTCTCATAGATATTCTGTTTATGACAATGACTGGCCAGAGGAAAGAATCCCAGTTGGCCATAAAGATAAATAATCCTAAAGTGGCTAAAGCTGGTTTGGATAAAGGGATTATAATTCGCCAGTATATACGGAATTCGGAACAGCCATCTATCCGAGCCGCATCGATCATATCGGTCGGGATGGTTTTTATGAACTGTCTCATCAAATATATTCCAAAGGCACTGTTAAGGGCGGGAACGATCAGAGCCCAATAGGTATCGATCCATCCGAATAGTTTCATAAGTATATAAAGGGGGATAATTATCACTTGGAAGGGGATCATCATCGTGCTCAGGACGATCAGAAACATAGCATCCCGTCCTCGAAAGCTATATTTGGAGAAGGCGAATCCTGCTAAGGAACTGGTGAAGAGACAAACTGTTACCACCACCGTAGCTACAAAGAGGCTATTGAAGAAGAAGCGCGCGAAAGGAACAGCCTTCAATACACCAGGATAATTAGCGAAGGTGAAGTTCTCGGGTATCCAGGTGGGGGGGAATCTACGAATCTCACTTATTGGTTTGAATGAGCTGGATAACATCCATAAGAATGGTCCGAGCATCGCTGCTGAGGTGACCACCACGAAGATAAGTAACAAAATTTTCTTTAGGATCTGGATCAAAATTTTGTTCACTTTACTATCTCCTAGAAGAGATATTCAACATATAATCAATAAGTTATCTCAGCCTTGAAATATTTCAACTGAAGTATTGTTACGAAGAAGATTATCCCGAAAAGGACAAAAGCCATCGCTGATGCTTCTCCCATACGCAGAAAGCGGAAGCCGCGAAGATATATCTCTAGAACCGCCGTTCTAGTAGCAGTTCCAGGGCCTCCCCCGGTCATAACATAAGTTTGAGTGAATACTTGAAAAGCTCCGATTACACCAGTTACAAGTATGAATACCGTGACGTTCTTCAGTAGAGGCAAGGTTATATACCATATAGCTTGCCAGGGAGTTGTTCCATCGATCAATCCTGCCTCGTAATAGACCCTGGGGATACCAACTAAGCCGGCCATGAAGATCACCATAATAAAGCCGACCTGTTTCCATACCGTCATCATTATAATTGAGTTCATCGCTAAATCGGGATTGATAAGCCACCTATAAGGTCCGAGACCGATTAATCCGAGTAAGTAGTTTAATAACCCGAAAGTTGGCTCATATATCCAAATCCAGACGATAGATACCGCGACCATAGAGGTAACTACCGGAACGAAGCAGACCGCCCTCATATAAGGTCTCAGTGGCCCTCGCAAGCTATTTACGATTATAGCCAAGGCTAAACCGAGGAGAGTTACGGTAGCCACATAGACTACCGCGAAATATACTGTATTTCCTAATACGGTATGAAATAGAGGATCTTTGAGAACATTTATATAGTTAGTAAGTCCTATAAAAGGTTTTGCCTTCGATAAAAAGTGCCACTTAAAGAAGCTGATATATAAGGCATAAAGCACGGGAAAAGCCACTAGAACCACAATGGAAAGCATAGGAGAGGTTATAAATATATAGGGAGCTAAAGTAGTGCTACTGATTTTACTTCGTTTCTTTGTTTTTGTGCTCACCAAGGGTCATCTCCTTAATCTCTGATTAGCCCTATAAAAATATAAGATCTTCTGTAGCAGTCGGTGATTTCGGCTGCTACAGAAGTAAAGCTCATCTAGATGATTAATCTTGGGCAAGAATTCTTTTCACATTCTCAGCCGCCCTCTTCAAGCCCTCCTCTGGCGTCACCTCACCCACTAAGATACGCTCCATCTCGGTGGTGATGGCTATCTGCGCCTCGGTCCAGTTAGCCTCGGCCGGTAAGAATCGCCCGTATTGGAACTCATCGATGAAGGTCTTTGTCCAAGGATCGCCCTCGAACTTCTCGATATTGACGTAATCCACCGGTGGATAGCCAACCAGATCTATAAGGGAGAGCTCGTTCTCAGTGTTGTTCAACCACTTGAGGAAATCCCAAGATGCCCTCTTATTCTCCTCCTTAGCACCTTTATTGACTACCCAGGTCCAGTGATAGGAGGTAGCTATCTTCTTACCATCTTTACCCTTCAAAGCTGGCAAAGCCTTAAAATTAAGATCCGGATTCTCCAATCTTATCGAGGACTTAGCATAGCAGCCACTTATTGCCGTCCCGCACCTGCCGATGTTGAAAGCGCTAGGCATAACATCAATTGGAGCTAACTTCATATAGGCTTTAGTAGCCTCGATCCCCGCGGGATCGGTAAAGGCGGCTTCTTTTCCATCCGGGGTCAGGATATCACTTCCCCAAGCCCAGAGCACACTTGACCAGTGGAGCATAATCCACAATCCGCTGAGGGATAAGCTCACTCCGAACTGCTCGGGAACACCCTTTGCATCGCGGATCGTGAGCTTTTCCTGAACCTCCAACAGCTCATCGTAAGAGGTGGGATATGGCACCCCAGTCCCCTCATATATATCAACATTAACATAAGGGAGCAGGACGATAGCCTCGTTCACATAGCCATAGAGATTATCGCCGACCATGGAGCCTTTCCATGATTCGGGAACGAAGTTTGTCCTGAGATCTTCCTCGATATCGGGAGGGGTCTCTTGTAGATAATCGCCCCGGACCAGATCGTGCATAGTCGGGTAATAGACGCACATCACATCTGGGGCAGTCCCGGTCTGGAGCATAACCATCATCTTCTGGTCATACTCATTATGAGGAACATGGGAGAACTCTATTGATATATCGGGATTAACCTTTTTATACTCCGCTATCCTCTCGACCATCCAATCATTCCAAGCTTTATAGGTATGGGTCATGAGGACTAGCTTCATCTTCGCGGCATTCGCCTGGATGCTGAATCCTAAGGTCATTACTAGAAGTGAGATCACCAATAATATGGTAATTCTTTTCACTGCTCTTACCTCCTTAATTCCTGACAAATTTACTTTACTACCTGAGCAAAAAATACTGAGAATGAATCTTCATCTACCACCTCCCTTGATATCTATTTTATTTTTATTGGAAGTTGCAAAAAACTCCCCGCTTCCACCGGGGAGATGAATATAGAGCTAGAATGATAACGATCCTTCCAGACGCTCATCAGCAAAGCTAGAGGATATCCGCCATTAGGTAATATTATATCACCCTCTAGCTCAATTGTCAAGTATTATGTCAAATTTCCCAAGTATGTAAACTTCGTGTTGGGAATAAGCTAATATCTGATATTAGAGCATAGATGATCTTCATTCTGAAGATCTATGAGAGAAAAATTATTACCCCTTTAACCCAGTGAGAGTTATCCCCTGGGTGAACTGATTCTGCATAAGCAGGTAGAATATCAGGATAGGAAGCACCGCTACAAAGGCCGCGGCAGTCATAAGGCCATACTCCGTATAATACATATTGGTGAATCTGGTTAGACCCACCTCCAAAGGCTTTCTAGCATCGGTCGAGATGACGATCAAGGGCCATAAGAAAGTTGTCCAACCCCACATAAAGGTGAAGATAGCAAAGGTAGCTATATTCGTCTTGAGCTGAGGCATAATTACTCGCCAGTAGATAGTGAAAGCGCCACATCCATCTATCTTAGCCGCATCTACAATCTCATTAGGTATATTCAGGACGCTCTGACGGAAGAAGAAGATACCAAATGGGCCCATTAACCCCGGCACTATGACCGCCTGATAAGTATCAACCCAATTAAAAATTACCATAAGATTGTAGAGAGGTAATAGCTTCACCTGAAAGGGGATCATCATCGTCGTTATGATCAATACGAAGAGCACACCTCGTCCGGGAAAGCGAAGTTTGGCGAATATATATCCTGCCAGTGAACAGAAGAATATGGAGGGAACCGCCTTAAACACCGTATAGATGATGCTATTTAAGAAGTATCTGAGTATCGGAGCCTTTACGAAGATGTCACGGTAGTTATCCCAGGTAAGGGGACGAGGGACGAAGGTGGGAGGAAACTTGATGGAATCCTCGGGAGTCTTAAAGGAGGTCGAGATCATCCATATAAATGGCCCTATCATAAAAACGGTCATTATCACCATAAATATCTGCAAAAGGAAATTCTCGAGCGATATCCTTCTCAATTTTATCATCTTTTTCACCTCCCGCTCAGTCTGTCCTCAACACCTTCATCTGGATCAGAGTGAGGGTTAGAATGAAGATCAATAAGACAAAGGCCATGCTTGAGGCATATCCCATATGAAAATATCTAAAGCCATGTTCGTAGAGGGTGTAAACGATAGTTCTAGTAGCATCCATCGGTCCTCCCTCAGTCATAACGTAGATTTGGGTGAAGACCTGGAAGGAACCGATCATTGAGGTAACTAGAACGAGTAGGACCATTGGCTTGAGCAGAGGAAGGGTTATAAACCAGAAGTTCTGCGTGCGAGAAGCCCCATCGATCTGAGCCACCTCATAATAGACCTCGGGGATACTCTTCAATCCAGCCATAAATATCACCATATGAAAACCGGCATCCTTCCAGATGCTCATAGCTGTTACGGCGGGAAGAGCTAACTTCTCGCTAGCCAGCCAAATATAAGGCCCTAGACCCACTAATCCTAGAATATAGTTCAATATCCCTACACGAGGTTGATATATCCACTGCCATACAATACACACCGCAACCATAGATGTTACTACGGGAGTGAAGAAGGCTACCTTATAAAAGTTGAAGAAGCGAAGCCCTTTGTTAAGAGCCAAAGCTAAGATCAGGGATAAAGTTGCGCCGATGAAAACCTTCGCTATAGTGAAGACAACAGTATTTCTTATCGAAGCCACAAAGATGCGATCTTGAGCAAGTTTTATGTAGTTGCCAAAGCCCACAAAGGGATGAGTATCATACATCGGATCGAACTTGAAAAAGCTCATTATAAAGGAAGCGATCATCGGATAATAATGAAATAAGGCGAAGAATATAATGACTGGTAATAGAAGCAGATAGGCAGTTATCGCCTCCTTCCTCTCTAAATTCAACCATCTCTTCTTTTTAACTCTCTCTTCGCTCATAAGACATCTCCTCACTAAAAATCTTGGGGTTAAAATTATAGATGTGGCAGTCAGGTCTGACCCGACTGCCACAAGAATAATCTACCACCAAGGTATCTCATAACCTTCCGGCTTCATATCCGCAGGAATTTCCTTCAGAATATCCTCTATCTCCTTCGCCGCCTGATCCAAAGCTTCCTCTATCCCAATCTTTCCGTAGCAGGCGGCCTCGACGTTCTTCCCCATTATATTCTCCATCTCATAGAGTCTGGGAAGCTCTGGGACCCAGACCACATTGGGTTGAGTGAGATATACCGAGAAGATCGGATCCTCCATAAATTCGGGCATAGCCGCGGCGGACTTGACGGTGGGAGGACGTCTAGCCATCCTAGCATACTTCAATTGTTGCTCCGGTTGCATCAGCCAGAGGAGAAAATCGAAGGATTCCTTGGGGTGCTTAGAATCCTTAGTCACTCCTATTGCGGGGTGATTACTGGCTATGGTTGAGGAGATCACCGCCTTGGGGATATGAGCTGCTCCATAGTTTACCCCGGGCACCATATCAGGAGCATAATCTGACAACCACCGTTTGATCCAATCGCCTCTCCACCACATAGCTACGGTCTTCTGACCAAAACCTTGCTGATCACCTGGATCAAGCTCTACGCTATCCAACTTCCAAGTATTCAACACATCATAGTAAAGTTGAAGAGCTTTCTGTCCAGCCTCGGAGTTTATCAAGGATTTGGTGAAGGTTTCATCATACTCCTTGCCCCCATAGGAATAGAAGGCAACTTTCCACTTAGCAAAGATCCCCTGGGGATGACCGGTCTTTCTGATCCAGAATCCAGCTCGGGTGACTGCTCCCTTATCATCATATTTGGTAAGCTTCTTACCATATTCCACCAGATCATCGAAGGTAGCGGGAGGAGTATCCGGATCTAAGCCGGCTTCTTTATACATATCCTTGTTATAATAGAGGATAAGCCAGTTTCCTCTCACACAAGCCGCATAGATCTTACCCCCATATTCCGAGCCTCCTAATATGGAAGGGGTTAAGGCTTCTTTCCTGGTATATTCGGCAAATTCAGGATTATGCTCCTCCGCAGGAACTAGCCAGCCAGCTTTAACATATTGATCGAAAGCTACATCGTGATTTCCAAGAATATCTGGTCCCTTCCCTGCTCGCAAGTTCACTACTATCTTAGTCTCATAGTCCGTTAGCGAGCCGGTGAAGCGATCGAAGACAAGCTCTATATCAGGATTCGCCTTTTGATAGCCCTCGATGAATTCCCTCTCAAAATCAGCCACCCATTCCTCATCGGCAACTGCATTATCCCAGTATATCAATTTTATCTTTGCCGCTTCAACCTGGGAGAAGCTAAGAGATGTCGCCAAGGCGAGTACAGATACAAGAATTACCGCCTTTAATATCCCCTTTTTCATTTAAGAAACCTCCTTTATTAAAATTGTTGAAACCCTAAAAACGATTTACAAGCTCACCTCCTTCTTAATAATCAATTTTTCAGTATTATATCATATCTCGAGTGGCAAATTAAAAATAATGAAAATTATATAGAGGGCGAAGATCTTTATACAGATATCCCCTTTAGATTTAGTCTCTCAGCGAAATGACAGCTAGCATAGTGATCAGTGTCAACCTCTCTTAACTCTGGCTCTTCGCTTTTACAGATATCTTCTGCATATCTACATCGGGGATGAAACACACACCCTGAGGGAGGGTCTATTGGGTCAGGAGTTTCACCAGCCAAGACCATCCGTCTTGATTTATAAAACGGGTTGGTTCGAGGAATAGCAGATAGGAGTGCTTCGCTATAGGGATGTTTGGGGGCGACAAGGAACTCCTCTTTCTCAGCAATCTCTACTAACTTTCCTACATACATCGCCGCTATTCTATCACTAACATATCTAACCACACTCAAGTCATGGGAGATAAAAAGATAAGTTAAGCCAAACCTGTTCTGCAAATCCTTCAGTAGGTTAAGGATTTGCGCCTGAATGGAGACATCAAGAGCAGAAACCGGCTCATCAGCCACAATTAGCTTGGGATTTAGGGTTAGGGCTCTGGCAACGCCTATTCGCTGCCGTTGACCGCCGCTGAAGCTATGAGGATAGCGTCTCAGATGTTCTACCATAAGCCCGACCTGGGTTAGCACTTCCTTAACCCGCTCTTCCAACTCTCTACCTCTAGCAATCCCATTAACCAATAACGGTTCTCCGATAATCTCCAATACGGTCATCCGCGGATTCAAAGAGGAATACGGGTCTTGAAATATTATCTGCATATGTCGCCTGAAGGATCTTAAAGCTTCTCTGTCCAAGTTGGTGATCGAAACCATCTGGTCGCTATCTCTAAAGAGTATTTCCCCTCCAGTTGGTTCATAAAGCCGCAGGATGCATCTCCCCAGAGTTGTTTTGCCACAGCCACTCTCACCTACCAGTCCTAAGGTCTCACCTTCCTTGATGTAGAGATCGACATCATCTACTGCTTTCACATAACCCTTTATCTTGCGCATAAGACCTCGCTGGACGGGAAAATATTTTTTGAGCCCTCTAACTTCCAATAATATATTTTGTCCCTCAGCCATAGTCTATCTACCTCATTTTGGTAATTAGCCAGTATTAGCTAAAAAACTGACCTTATGCTCCGCAATACCTGAAACAACTAACCTTGTGGCCGGGGGCTACCTCAACCAGAGGAGGAGAGGATGTATTACACACCTCGGGGATTACTTCCCCACAGCGGGGATGAAAGACACAACCAGAGGGAATCTCATATGGACTGGGAACCACCCCCTTAATAGGAACAAGCTGAGAGAGCTCTCCATCTATTCTGGGAATAGACCTCCACAAGGCACGGGTATAAGGATGCAACGGCTCACTGAATATCTTTTCTACGCTAGTTTGTTCCACTATATTACCCAGATACATTACCGCCACTTCATCTGCGATCTCGGAAACTACGGCTAAATTATGCGTGATATAAATAATTGACATTCCCAACTCCTCTTGTAGCTGTTTTAATAGTTCCAGGATTTGCGCCTGAATGGTGACATCCAAGGCTGTGGTGGGCTCATCAGCAATAAGTAACTTTGGATTACAAGAGAGTGCCATAGCGATCATCGCTCGCTGACGCATACCACCACTGAGTTGATGAGGATAGGCATCTATATGCTCATCAGGTCTGGGTATGCCTACCGTCCCTAAAAGCTCTATCACGTGTTTTCTGGCTTCCCTTTTACTTATATCTTGATGGAGCAATATTGTCTCCGTAATCTGATTGCCAATGGTATGAAGAGGGCCAAGAGAGGTCATTGGCTCCTGGAAGATCATGCTTATCTCTTTTCCCCTGATCTCTTGCATCTTTTTCCCTTGGGGATCTAACTCGACCAGATTAGTAATTTTGGGAGGTGCGTCACCATTCCGCAGGTGAAGTAGTATATCCCCAGTTACTATCCTACCGGGAGGAGGAACTATGCGCAGGATAGATTGAGACGTAACTGACTTACCGCATCCGCTTTCCCCGATTATTCCCAGTATCATCCCCTGTTTAATATCAAAACTTACCCCATCTACTGCTCTTAATATGCCTTCGTCAAGGAAAAAGTAAGTCTTAAGATTCTTTACCTCTAAAAGCAAATTATTTTGTTGCGCCATCGTGTATCACCTTATCTAATAGTATGCTATTCACTAGGACTTATCCCTTCGACAAATATAACTTCCTTCGTATGATCTCTACCAGCAAGACTTTCTGCAAATAGTTATCATCTATATTATTCTGTAGCATCCTTTAATCCTATATAAGTTAATAGAATTAGCTCTAGTCCGACTTACAAATAGTCCACTTTATTAAGAGTCGATAATATATATACCGCAATTACTCTATGATCTATCATATCAAGTTGCTACTAAAGCCTATATCCTACCCCTTCATTCCCGTCAGGGTTATCCCTTGAATGAAATATCTCTGAGCGAAGAAATAAATCACCAGGCAGGGCAGAAGAACGACTAGCGAAGCGGCCATTAATTGATTCCACTCGGTCGAATATATCCCTCTGAACATCGCCAGTCCTAAAGATAACGGATATTTCTTGCTCTCATTAAGATAAACTAAGGGACCAAAGAAATCATTCCAAGTCCAGACGAATCTGAAGATTACAATAGCGGTTATAGCGGGCTTGGATAAGGGAAGAATAATATGAGTGAAAATCCTTAAGTAGCCACAGCCATCTATGATCGCCGCCTCATCCAAATCCTTTGGGATGGTCATAAAGAACTGCCTTAAGAGAAATATGTAGAAGGGAACTCCAAAGAAAGCAGGAATGATCAGAGGTTTATAGGTGTTCACCCAACCTAGGAAGGTAAAGACTATGAAGGTAGGGATGATAGTAACCTGAGGCGGAATGAACATAGTGCTGATCATCAAGATGAAGAAGAAATTCCGCCCAGAGAATTCAAAACGAGCGAATCCGTAAGCTACTAAGCAAGATGATAATACTGAACCGATTATAGTGCTGAAAGTATATATCAAGGTGTTCTTCAACTGGGGTAGGAAGTTCATACTCTTGAGAGCCTCGGGATAATTCTTCCAAACGAATGGCTCTGGTATCCATTCAGGCGGAAATAGGAATATCTGCTCTGAGACCTTAAGCGAACTCGACATCATCCATAGAAAAGGAATCATAAAAAGGATTCCAAAAGCGATGAGGATAATATATAGAAAGGTATTCTTAATAATAACTCTCTGCTTTTTAGTCAAACCAGCAGGTTTGCTTCTAACAGCCACATCATATCCCCCCTAGAATATTATGAATTATTTCTCCACCTCATAATAGACCCAATGAGTTGCGACCTTGAATTGAACAAGAGTTACGATCAGGATTATTATAAATAGAATCCAGGCCATCGCCGAGGCATAGCCCATCCTAAATAGCATGAAGGCATTTCGGAATAGATATAGCACGTAAAACAGAGTGGAGTCTACTGGCCCTCCTCCAGTTATGATATAGGCTTGGGTGAAGACCTGGAAGGAGCCGATTATACCCATAATCATATTAAAGAATATAACGGGGGAGATCATAGGAATAGTAACATACCAAAATTTACTCCACCAGGTAGCCCCATCGACCTCAGCCGCCTCGTATAATTGCTGAGGTATCCCCTGCAGGCCAGCCAAATAGATAACAGTGCCTCCTCCCACTGCCCAAAGGCTCATCAGGATAAGCGCTGGTTTCGACCACCTAGCATCCACTAACCAGCCGGGTCCCTCCTTGATTCCTATCATATTTAATAGGACATTTATCAATCCGAATTGGGGATTGAAGAGCCACAACCATAACATAGATACCGCGACTCCCGAGGTAACCGCTGGGAGATAATAGATGGTTCGAAACCATCTTATTCCAAATAATTTATTATTCAAAAGTATTGAGAGTATGAGGGCAAATATAACACCCAAAGGAACCGCAAAGGCGGTATAAAAGAGAGTGTTATAAAGAGATTTGGGGAAGAGGGGGTCTTGAAATACAAGCTCCTTATAGTTCGAAAGACCTACCCATTGGGGAGGGGTAAATAACTCATATTTGGTAAAACTCAAATAGATGGAAGCAAGTACAGGCCCAAGAACAAAGAGCAAAAATCCTATGAGCCAGGGCGAGATAAATGCATAGCCATAAATAGCCTTTTTCTTCGCCAATCGAGACATCTTCGCCACTTATATCACCTCATCTAGTTAAAATTATCGCTGTTAAGGCTGGTAAGCCCCAACAGCGATAAATCACATAAAATTACTCTCTTACTTTCCAGCTAGAGCATCGTTGATTCTCCTGGCCGCCTCATCAGCCGCCTCCTGAGCGGACACTCCACCCAAGATCGCCTTATCGAAGCATTGCTGAGTAGCGTCGGTGACAACGGGATATTTGTCAGTAACAGGACGGGCTTTACCAACTTGCATCTGCTCGATCGCTATTACATAAGGATACTTCTGCCACTCCTCGATAGTCTCCGCAACGGACATCCTCACGGCGATACCATATCCCTTCTGAAGCACTCTTACGAAGGGATCGGTGGAGATGTATTGCATCACCTTAGAAGCCGCATCTTTCTGCTTGGTGAGAGACCACATCGAGAAGTGCCAGCCACCAACTCCACTTACCCTCTTACCCTTCTTGGGATAGGTAGTGTGAGTAACTTCCCACTTGAAGTCAGGATAGGTCTTCTCGTAGGTGCGGAACATAAATGGACCGGTTTGGTTCATCGCGATCATGCCCCCGACAAAAGCACCCTCAGGGCCAGCCTGAATCTGTCCAACCTTAGGAGCGGTGTAGTACTTATTGACTAGATCGCTCAGGAACTGAATAGCCTCTACTGATTCAGGCTCGTTGATTCTAGCCTTAGTTACATCCTCATTGACGACGAAGCCATTGTTCGCCCAGATAAAGGCGGTTAAGATCCACATAACGTACTCGTTACGTCCTAAGGCGAGATCTAATGTATATTGATCGAACTTTCCATCTCCATCCTTATCAACCGTCAGCTTCTTGGTGATCTCGATCATATCCTCCCAATAGACAGGAGGTTCAACTCCGGCTTCATCGAGTAGAGCAGGATTATAGAAGATAACGTGGGAGTTGGTCTCGAGACATAGAGCGTATAGTTTGCCCTTCCAAGTCATCTCCTCCAGAGCAGGAGGCCAATAGTCATTCCTAACATCCTCGGGGATATATTCGTCTAACTCGGCAAGTAAGCCCTGGCTAGCGTAAGTAGCTACGTTGATCCCATCAACCGCAAAGATATCTGGTAACTGCTTGCCAGCCGCAGAGATCCTGAATTTTTGCTCCCAGTCGGGAATCCTCTGCCATTCGATCTTAATATCAGGATTATCAGCCTCGAAAGGAGCCCACATCTCCGCATGAACATCATCATATCTGAGATCAAAATCATGAGGGGTCCAGATCTTAACTGTGGTCTTAGCGGCAAAAGCCATCGAGGATATTCCAAAGATGGTCAACGTCAAAATTAAGGTTATAATGGTTCCTTTTCTCATTTCTTCTTTCCTCCTTTATAGATTTATTATTTGAACATCCGAACACATCTCATAAGGTTAACTTACTCTCTCTTTGCGAATCACCTCCTTTATTTGTCATTGATATTAACCTCTGATAATCAGTCTCTATATCCCAGCCAATTATACACTAAAAGAGACATTTTGTCAATGAAGTTTAAGTCCTAGAAGCATGTAGAATATTGTGCTAGCGGTTTGAACTCCCTTAAACCACCCTCCCCTAACCCCTCCCGTCAAGGGAGGGGAAACTAAAGAGATCGAGCTTATCTCGATGTTCCCTCACCCTATCCCTCTCCCACAGGGGGAGAGGGGACGTAAGCCTACTTGGATTTAGTGCCATTTCATAGTAACCTATCTATAGCTCCACCACGACCCAAAAGATGAATAGGTCCCGCTCAGTATTCGTCAACATCAACAACATCGTAGTAATATGGAGAATCACCAATTGAACTAAAAACGTTCATTGTTGAGGCATGATCAAGCATCATACAATACTTTAAGGTCTCGAACGTACTATCATCCATCTCACCGCCACCAGCATATGACAGACTCTCCTGGGGTTGGATATAGCTGTAGTCAATACCAGCACCTGGGGCTCCAAGCTGACTCCCGCTAAATAGGTTCTGGGCAATCTGGCTGCGCTGAATAACAGAAGCCATTTCCCAGATATAGCGGAAAAATCCCCAGATGATGCTCATACTACAGTAGAACTGCTTCTCCTCCTGCGAGAGCGTCGGAAAACGCCTCAGAACATCGGTCTTGGTTGACTCTATAGCCGAGTAGGTCCAATTCAGTTGCTCACCCGTGTTCAACTGGTAGATGAACGCGCTATACTCGAGCAAGGCATCCAGATCTTTGTTCGTCAGAATCAGGTCATTCGTCTCGTCAAAGGCCAGCACCTGCACATAGCGGTTCATCAATTGGATAAAAAGAGGCAACTCCGAAGCGAGCGTGTCTTTCGTCGCTTTGTAGAAGGCGACAACAAGCGATTGCCGAATCAGACCGATCTGAATTGGATCTGTTATCTGATACATTTTGTCGCGCGTCTCAGCCAGAGAGCGAGAATCAGTGATGAATTGCTGAGGATACGTCTGGAACTCCTCGATCAACTGCTCGGTCAATTCCTGACGCTCGAAGTTGCTCAGTGGTTGATTAATGATGAACTGCAATACATCAATGTAAGCGTTAATGTCATTCTGAGTCAGTTGATAGCCGCCAGCCTGAGGAAGCACACGAATAAAATCTATGGGGACAGAGTTGACATCCAGGAACCGGAGCGCATCACCACTGATCTGCCAGGAATAGGGGGTAACAATTCCAGAGGTTGCATCCTTGAAGTAGATCATATTACCCTGAGTCCAGTAAGTACCGACACTTTGAGCGAAAACGTAGCTACCATCCTCCTTCAGTTCCATCTCCCAACCATACTGAGACGCATACCAATGTCCCAACAGCATTCGCGGATCCGCGGTGATATCAGCCGCGCTAGCGAGCGCGCCAATCAGACAAACAGCTATAAGCGAAAGATAAAGAGATTTCCCGAACATAACTTTTTCCTCCTCTGTGACTCGACTTTGACAGATAGTTACTATGGATGGCTATCTGCTAGGGCAGGTGAAGTAGGTGTTATCTCAGCAGATATCTTCTCAGAGAGGGTTTAAATGCGTCTCCCTCAACTGATCTATCAAAGCTGAGTTTTGTGCCGTTGCATATATTCAAAAAATTAACCCCTAACCTGAGCGATGGCTAGGGGTCTTTAAGTCAGTATTACCCAAGCAAAATCATTCACATTCTCTGAATAGTGGGAAACTCGATAAATATCCAGAAAGCTCCAAGCATTCCAACAATTGAGCTAAAGATTGCAATTGGGCTTAATAGAAGAACATATTTACCCCTTATCCCAAGCTATCTACCCAGTGGTTACCGCTTATCCCAATCTCCAAAGACACTATCGAGCTTACTACCAGTAGCCTTTAAAAAACCCTCCTCCATCGTCGGCTCCTGCTGGCGCCTACTTTCGCTTTCAGTGACGCTAAAGATCTTCTCCAATTTCTGATGAGCCTGCTTTACGAAAAGCCTTACTCTCCCCAGGGGAGTCGTATTATCAAAGATAACCATCAAGATAGTGCGACTTCCTACTACTGAAGTATGTATATTCTCCTGTTTGCCCTCATGAAATAGCAGGGTGAACTCGTTCTCTCCCAGGATTTTAGCCAACTCTCGCGTTGCCGCGAAATTACCAGCCGCTAAAGAGGAGATAGCTATAGAATCTATATCAGAGGTATCTCCTTCTGCCGCGATAAGTTGTCCACTGCTATCTATCAAAAGAGTGCACTTGGCTCGGGATTTGGCTATCAATTCCTTAAGGCACTTCGATATTAATTTGATCTCATCCTCATATAATACCTTAACCATATTATCTTCTCCACTTATTCCCCAGAATAAACCTGTTATATTAAGGCTTCTCTATTTTGATAAGTCCTAGAGAAATAAGTTTATACATTATCCGACAGGTCTCTAGATCGCCATAACCGCTCTCTTTAGCTATCTGTCGAACAGTTCTCTTCCCATCTATTAAGGCTAAATTCTTCCACTCCGCCGGTCTCAGACTTACCTCACTGGATCTACCGCCTACCAGGGGGGCAAAACGAGGCACAGCCTCCAAGGAAGGGATCTCCTTTCTAAGTTCTCTCCACTCGTCTATACGTCTGATTCCAGAGAAGATCAGCCTATCATTCCTCGTGCTTACCGTCCTCTTATCCGTCGAGATATCATTTTCGAACTCAAAATCTCCCTCAAAGAAATCGAATAATCTATAGACCGCCTCCTCCCCCTTGATATCCTCCAGAATGGCGTGAACTATCTCTCCCTCTATAAAATATATTGATCCTTCTCTCCCATCACTTCTAATAACTAGACGTCCATTACGACGACCGCTGCTTATAAGCTGGATGATATCCGGTAGGCTGAAATCAGTTAAGGTGCCCGCTAGCATTTTTCACCATCCCTATCCTACCTTTCGCAGCACCAACTTGCTTATCGTCTTCAAGGTGCTAAAAACACCGAGCCCCTCTACCGCTACACTCTCAAAACAAGGAACATTATTAAAGTTCAATTGCTCCTGAAGAAGTTCAATGGGAGCTATATTGGGCAGATCCCTCTTATTGTATTGCAAAACTAAAGGAATATTCCGAATATCATCCCTCTGCTGAGTTAAGTTATGCTCTAAATTTCGCATACTAGATAAATTAGCGTCAAGCCTCTCCATTTGAGAATCGGCTACAAACACTACTCCATCCACACCTTTTAAGATGAGACGTCTACTAGCATCATAGAAATCCTGACCAGGTACCGTATATAGATGAAACCTGGTCCGAAATCCCTGAATTTTACCTACATCAATGGGTAGAAAATCGAAGAATAGTGTTCTCTCCGTCTCAGTAGCCAAAGATATCATTTTCCCCTTAGACTCAGGGGCTATCCTTTTGAAGATATAACGGAGATTACTCGTCTTGCCACTCAAGCCAGGTCCATAATAGACTATCTTACAATTTATCTCTCGGGAAGAGTAATTTATAAACGCCATCTCATACTCCTCATCATCAAAGTTTTAAGTGAGAGAACACTCCTTCGAATATTAAATTGAACTTTCTATCACGTCCTTATTCTTTCTTATCGTATATCTGATTCGACCCAGATTACTTGTAGCCTCAGCGATAATCGCTAAGATAGCTTCCTCTCCGATAGGAGAAAGAACCATAGGTCCTCCTTCATATTCTATCATAGCCTGGGTCAAAGGCCCTAAATCGAGTTCCTTACTCATCGCCTCTGGCGAGCCAAGACCGGTAGAGGCAATAGCTCCTAAAAACTCGATATCCGCCTCATTCTCAGCAGATCCCTCTATAACGAAACCATCTCTTCCCACAATAAGAGCCGCCTTCACTCCTTTGATATCTGTGAAAATTTTTAATAGTTCTTCTAAGCTTGGCATAATTACACCTCTCAATCCCGACTCTGGCAATCGGCAATAACTGCTCATCCAGCTCTTCGATAATCCTAGCTCCCGCTACGCCGAATCGCCCCTTGATTGGAAATCGGATGTCAATTTAACTATATCATATTACAGAGAAAAAGTCAAATATTTTCTAATTTTGTCGATGTTCTATCTGGACGAAAGCTGGCTAAGAAAGCAATCTCAATGAAAAAAGCCCACCTCTGCCTTCGAAAAGGCGAGACAAGTTCAAGTAGGATTAAGATTATATATACAACTCATTCATCAGCCAAGGAATTACCTTTCTGAACTCCACCCTAGCCCTTCCTATGCTTCCATTGCGAAGGAGAGATACACTTACATAATACTCCGGCCCGATCATCTTGGCGATAACGATGATCTCCTTCATCTGGAGTATTAACTCATCTACCTCACCTACTCCTAGATTATCCGCGGCTCGGGTTGCCGCCTTTAACATAGTGGCGAATTCCACGTCCGCCACGGTGGGGTCTAACTCAGGATAGGTGTTGTAAACATCTATCCCTATCCCATCCATCCCTACTAAACTAGCAGCGACCGCTCCCGCCACATTGTCAACTAAGCCCTTTAAAACATCTCTGAATTCCAATCTATCAACTCCCTACTAGAGATAATTGAACTGCTATGGTAACCAGGCTTGGTGACTATAATATAACTTCTATTAATTAGTAAGGAAACCGGGGATTTTTCTTCCCAGTTTCCTTACCTCATTTACAAGAAGAAATATTACTTCTCCCCACAACGTTCCAAGAGCTTCTCCCATCTCTTATCGATCCATTGTTGGTTTTCCTCTATTATATGCTTGTTCTCATCTTTCAGCAGATGGTTGAATCTCCTTTGAGCCTTAATCCAATCGATGAAGGGCCGTTTCTTTCTGGGCTTGTAAGTTAGCTTCCACTCCCCATTCACTACCTCGAAGAGCGGCCAGAAACAAGTCTCCACAGCTAAACGATTTATCTCAACCGATTTCTCAATATCGAATCTCCAACCTCGATGACAGCTAGACAAGGTATTGATGAAGGTTGGACCGTCGGTATTTAGGGCCTTGGTAACCTTATCAGTAAGATCCCTCCAGTGACTGCATGAGGTCTGAGCGACATAGGGAATATTGTGAGCAACCATTATCCCTGTTAGATCCTTGGGATATTGGGTCTTACCAGGGACAACACTCCCCGCCGGGCTGGTAGTAGTGGATGCTCCCCGAGGGGTAGAGCTTGAACGCTGGATGCCGGTGTTCATATAGCCTTCATTATCATAACATATATAGAGCATCCGATGTCCACGCTCCATAGCCCCTGAAAGCGATTGCAGTCCAATATCATAAGTTCCTCCATCGCCTCCAAAAGCGATGAATCTGATCTCCTTATCCTTGGGTATTCTCCCTCTCTTCTTCAAAGCTCTATAAGCCGTCTCTGCACCGCTTATGGTCGCCGCTACGTTCTCAAAAGCATTATGTATATAAGGGATCTTCCAGGCGGTGTAGGGATAGATCGTGGTTCCCACCTCTAAACAGCCAGTGGCACAGCCGACAACTAAATCTTTTCCCTCCTCATTAGCCGCAAGTAACACTTGACGAATAGATATAGTGGCGGCACAGCCAGCGCAGAGCCTATGTCCGCCACTCAATAGATCCTCTCTCTTAGATAGTTCCCTCAAACTTGGCATTAATTGCACCTCCTAAGTATAACGGAACTGCTGAGTTCCGTTACTCTCTAACCCCTAGATAATCAACGTATTTTTCCACCTTACCCGTCTCCTTGATCTTATCTAGATCTTTGTAAACACTTTCCAGATGATCGAGATCGATATCGCGTCCTCCCAGTCCATAGATATAGTTGACAATAGGAATACTCCCATTTACCCCATAGAGGGCAGATCTCAGCTCGGAGAAGACAGGACCTCCGAACGCTCCAAAGGAAGCAGATCTATCAAGAACCGCGATCGCCTTAACCTCACTTAAGGCTTTCACTAGCTCCTCTCTGGGGAAAGGACGGAAGACTCTCAGTTTTATCAATCCTACTGGCTGTCCCTTCGCTCTTAAATCATCTACGATAGTTCTTGCTGTTCCCGCAGTCGAGCCTAGAGCTATGATCGCCGTCTCCGCTCCGTCCATCCTATATTCATCAAATAATCTATACTTACGTCCCGATAGCTTCTCATACTTCTTTGCCACCTCGAGAATAACTCCCTTGGCATGCTCCATCGCTTCAACTTGCTGCCTCTTATGCTCGAAGTAGTAATCATGAAAGTCCAGAGGGCCAAAAGTTACTGGATTATCGGTATCAAGTAGGGAATACCTAGCCTGGTAAGTACCGATGAATTCCTTAACTTCTTCATCATCTAGGATCTCTACTCTCTCTAGAGTATGACTTATGATAAACCCATCTAGCGTAATCATCGTGGGAAGCAATACGTCGGGATTCTCGGATATACTCACCGCTTGTAAGACGTTATCATAAACCTCCTGAGAATTCTCGGAATAAAGCTGAAGCCAACCTGAATCCCTGGTACCCATCGAATCACTGTGGTCACAATGAATGTTGATTGGGCCGGAAAGAGCCCGGTTGACCACTGGCATAGCTATTGGGCAACGCAGGGAGGCGGCGATATAAACGATCTCCCACATTAAAGCTAAACCATTCGCCGAGGTAGCGGTCATCGCTCTGGCTCCGGAGCATGATGCTCCTACCACCGCGCTCATAGCGCTATGCTCCGATTCCACCAGAATCATCTCCGTCTCCACCTCACCATTAGCTACGAAATCGGCGAATTTCTGTACCAACTCGGTCTGCGGCGTGATCGGATAAGCCGCAACTACATCAGGGTCTATCTGGCGCATCGCTTCAGCCGCCGCTTCATTTCCCGTTAAAGACTTCACTTTCATCCTGGTAACTCCTCCTTGTTATTCTTCAAATTCGCTCTCGAGGACCATAGTGATTGCCTTCACCTTGGGGGGACATTCATAGGCGCAGATTCCACATCCCTTGCAATGTTCGAGGTCATATTCCTCCTGCACCTTGCCATCCTTGACTATCACTGCTGAATCTGGACAATATATCCAGCATCTGAGGCAATTTATGCACTTATCCATATCGCGCACTGGGCGGTAAGTCCTCCAAGAGCCAGTTTCATAATCCTCGGCATTTCCAGCCTTGTCTATTACCCCCCCGATTGGGATCTCCTTCCAACCTTTCTCCTTAATCAATCCTCTTTCACCTCCTCATAAGCTCTCTTAATAGCCCTAATATTCCCCTGCACTATCTTATCTGAGAACTTTCCAGAGAACTTATGTCTCACTCCACTTAGAAGAAGCTCAATATCAAGCAGGTCGGTTGCCTTAAGCAGAGCCCCGATCATGGGAGTGTTAGGGATAGGTCTTCCCAATTCATCCATGGAGATCCCTGTAGCATCTATAGTATAGAGCTTTCCACCCTTTAACTTCGTCTTCTCCCTTATCTCGGAAGGAGATTTGGTACTATTTACCAACAGCACTCCGTCCTCATCCAAACCATCAGTAACATCTACCGTATCAAGCAGGGAATCGTCGAGCACCACTACCATATCCGGCTCACTTACATGACAATGGAGATAGATCGGTTTGCCGCTTATCCGATTGAAGCTACGTATCGGAGCTCCCATTCTCTCTGGTCCATAATCGGGGAAGCCCTGACCATACTTACCTTCTTCGACCGCAGCCTCGGCTAACAACAAGGCGGCTGTCTTAGCTCCTTGGCCCCCCCTTCCATGCCAACGAATTTCTATTAAATCCTTCATATACCTCAACTCCCTTTTCAATTAATATTATCAATAATTTAGCCTCTTATCGCTAAAATTTCGGCTAATAATCGAATATAGCTTATTTAGACATAGTTCTTCTTCCCTCTAAAGCTTTAGCTAGGGTCACCTCATCGGCGAACTCCAGATCGCCCCCCACCGGTAATCCATGAGCTATGCGGGTTACTGTAACCTCTAAAGGTGCCAATAAGCCAACTATATAGGTAGCTGTAGCCTCTCCCTCTACATTGGGATCGGTGGCGATTATCGCCTCCTTTATATTATTACTTTTCACCCTATCCAGTAGTTCCTTGATCTTGAGGTTCTCAGGGCCGATGCCTTCGATCGGTGATATAGCTCCTAGGAGAACGTGATAGAGGCCCTTATATTCCCTGGTTCTCTCCATAGCTATAACATCCTTCGCTTCCTCAACCACACATATGACCGAGCGATCCCTATTCTCATCCCGACATATAGCACACGGATCCTGATCGGTTATGTTAAAACATATCGAGCATCGCCCTATCTTCTCCTTCACCTCTAATAAGGACTTGACCAGAGTTTCGATCTCCTCCTTAGGAGTCTTTAAAACATAGAAAGCTAGGCGCTGAGCTGTCTTAGGACCTATGCCCGGCATTTTGCGAAATTCATCTATCAACCTAGCCACAGGCTCTACATAGAAGCGCATAATCCCTCTCCATATTAGAATAATCCTGGTATTCTCATTCCTCCTGTAACTTTGCTCATCTCATCAGCCATCAGATCCTTAGCCTTTCTGCTGGCTTCATTAACTGCGGCTAAGATCAAATCCTGCAACATCTCCACATCATCAGGATCTACAGCTTCCGGCTCTATCTTTATCTCCACAATATCACCTTGACCGTTAGCAACGACAGTTACCATTCCCCCTCCGACGGTAGCTTCTATCGTTTTGGTAGCTAACTCCTCCTGAATCTTAAGCACCTTCTCTTGCATCTCTTTTACCTGCTTCATAAGAGCATTTAAATTGCCTCTCATAACTTATTGCCTCCTTAAAACAGCTGATCAATGGGAGATATCCTTCTCCCCTACAACCTCACTACCATTGAAGATTCGTAAAGCTTCCGAGACTAGGGGTTTCTTATTCCCTGCCCCATCTTTAAAAGCCGAAATATCATCTCTAGAAGAGATCTCGATAAATTGCACTTCAGCTTTTTCTCCAAACTTCCCTCTTAAAACTCCCTCTACGATCTCTTTATTGCTCCTCTTCTCCAATTGTTTACGATGAAAGGAATATCTCTCCTCAAAACCGACTATGATCCTATTACCTTTTACCGAATATGGATATCCCTCTCGCAGAAGGGCGTGCACCTTTCTATCCCCGATGCTATTCAATATCTCATCCCATAGCTCTCGAACCCTCTCCAAGCCCAGAGGGGTCTCATCTGAAGGAACTGAAGCTGAGGCTATCTCCATCCTTTCAGCTCTCTCTGTCGACTCCCCTTCCTCAACTTCAACCGGATGAGTTATCTTAGCTTCCGACTCAACTTTCACTTGCTCTCTAGCTTTATCAGCGAGTTTGACTAGCAAAGTCTCGTATATCAATCTTGTCTGGGTAGCGAAACGCAAGGTGTTAACTGCCTCGGCTAGATCGTTCAATATATCGGTCAAGGTGGATAGGGTGAATCGTTGAGCCTGTTCGCTAAGAGCATCCAGTTCTATCTTAGAAACATCGACTAACTGCCTAGCCTTACCACCTACTTTAATTAACATCAGATTTCGAAAGTGATTTATCAATTCCGCGTTCAATTGACGAATATCATGCCCTTGCGCTACCACCTCATCGAGCACCAATAATCCCTCAGCCGCATTGCCCTCGGCAATAGCTCTCGCCAAAGATAAGAGATAACTAGTATCAGCTAGGCCCAATAGCTTAATAACGCTATCGAGAGCGATCTTATCGCCTGAGAAGGAGATGATCTGCTCTAAAAGACTCATCGCATCCCTCAAAGACCCCTCTGAGTTCCTAGCGATCAGCCTCAAAGCTCTCTCCTCAAATTCGATCCCCTCAGCTTCTACTATCTCCTTTAATCTATCCTCGATATCCGCTATTGCTAAACGTCTGAAGCCAAAACTTTGACAGCGGGAAATGATAGTAGCAGGGACCCGATGAGGTGCAGTGGTAGCTAAAATAAATACCACATAGGAGGGGGGTTCTTCGAGGGTTTTTAGAAGAGCATTGAAAGCCTCGGTAGTGAGCATATGAACTTCATCAATTATATATATTTTATAACTACCCTCGGCAGGAGCGAACTTAACCCTCTCTCTAAGTTCTCTGATCTCGTTAATGCCTCGGTTAGAAGCACCATCTATCTCTATTAGACTCATAGAACGACCAGACATCATCCGCTTGCAACTGCCACATTCGTTACAAGGCTCTGCCCCCTTTCTGTTCTCGCAATTCAAAGCTTTAGCCAAAAGCCTGGCTACGGTAGTCTTACCGACTCCCCGAGGCCCACTGAATAGGAAAGCATGAGCCACACGTCCCTGTTCTAAAGAATTTTGCAAGGTGCGGATGACGTGTTCCTGATTGACCACTTGAGAGAAAGTCTGAGGCCGCCATTTCCGATATAAAGTGATATAATCTGCCATAAAATATCTTCTCAACGATTACTATAAAAGATCCCGACCGTTACATTAAAATGATCGTGCACCTACCGTCGATCCCACCTACCCAGCGTTACTTAGGCAGTTAACTCCAATCAGGCACCCCTGCGGCACATGAAAGCGCTTACTTACCGTTGCTCCCTTCCAGGCCTGGCGGGGTTCGTAAGTTTCCATTGCGCAGGACCCAATCTTCATCGCCACTTACCTAAGCCAGACCTGAACAGAATGAAACCTCGGGTAGGAATTCGACCCCGCTATAGCGGATTGCGGGTACAGGGCACCGCTAGCTCCCCGTCTAGCACGATCATTATATACCTTATTAAACTTATATTGTCAAGAGGCAACGGCTAGATAACCACCGCCTCGATAGTTCTCTGACCCTATACTTTCTAACCAATTTATATCTTTTGGAATTAATCTTATAGCCTCGGCAATCCGATCTGCATTCTGAGATAATCTCTTTTGAGACACTCTTTTGCCTCTTAATGAGGAACCAGGATTTTCTACTACCCTCTTTTCGAAATCCTTCATTTGTTTTGTTACAATTTCCTCTATAAAAGCATCGTCTTCTGCTGATATTCCTTTTAAATCTCCCTTTTTCTCAAGAACAATAATATATTCATTGTTTATTTTACCTATATCTTGACTAGTATATTTCTTTGTTGTGTCAATATTTCTAAAGATAGTATCTATTGATTTAAAGTTTAAATATTCGGCGAAAGTCAGGAAATGTTTATAACTTTCGATAAGCTCATATTCTAAACTCGAATTGCCGATAGCGATCACACAGAGTCCACCATCCTTTAGGACTCTATTCATTTCGATCATAGAACGTAACATATCCGCTAAATATTCTGTAAGGAGGCGAAATCTATTGGCAATAAAGTGAGAATGCCCCCCAATTTCATGTTTTCTAAAAGTATCAAAATCCATGCCTAACCAGAGCATATTATACATATGGACTCGATAATAATCGAGCGCGTTAACATAGGGCGGGGAGGTAACTATAAGAGAAGAAATTTTTGATTGTATCTGAAGTTTTCTAGCATCACCGTTTATTACTGTTACCCTTGGTTCTCTTTTTACCAGATGTCGCATCTCCCTGATAGTGTTTACCATACTGCGAATTCTATTATAAAAACTACCGAAGATATCTATACCGTTGTTCGTTTCTATTATAGACCATATAGTTGCGGATAGAGCCACTAAAGCTAATTCGTAAGCCGCTTCTTTAGTTTTTATCTCATCTAAGCCTTCCTTTATCAAACATAGTTCATTTATCATATCCCTGTTAAAGAGATTGCTTATATTCCTCTTCGGCAGTTTTTTTAAACATTCATAACGTCTGTGATCACTATTAACATATCTTTTTATCTCAATAAGTTTCCGTCCTAATATATTCAAATCATTATCGGGAACAAGGCGCGTCTTTGCTCTGGTTATAAGACAAGCCAGGGGATTGAAATCGTTACCTATACAATTACGATCGGCGAGATAAGCTTCAACGATGGTAGTTCCGCAACCACAGAAGGGATCGATAACCGTATCGCCTTCCTCAGTAAATAATCTTATAAATGTCTTTGGGATTTGAGGGATAAATCTGGCTGGATATGAGTGAAAACGATGGGATAAATATTGGGTTTGGAAGCCCTTGAAATCCCAATCAATTTCTTCGAGAGCGCTGTATCTTTCCTCCTTCGAACCATAATTACCACTCAAGATCTCTTCATATCTGTCAGATTTACTTTGTTGCCCTTCAAACAATGAAGTTTGCATATCGCTGATCCATTAAAATTGGCGGAGAGAGTGGGATTCGAACCCACGAGGCAGATAAACCACCTACATGCTCTCCAGGCATGCTCCTTAAACCGCTCGGACATCTCTCCTATTATCAAGTTTAAGTGGCGGAGGGACTGGGACTCGAACCCAGACGGCTTTACGCCTACACCGGTTTTCGAGACCGGCTCCTTACCAATTAGGATATCCCTCCACCTATTGCGAAGTTGTTCCTCTTCGTCCTTGAAAGAAAGACCTCAATAAAAGGCTACATTCTTCGGCTAAGATGCCAGATATAACCTCGATCCTATGATTTAAACGCTCATCTTCAACTATATTCCACAATGACCCCACTGCGCCCGCCCTAGGATCGGAAGCACCATAAACCAACCTATCAACCCTAGCTAGCACTAAAGCCCCGGCGCACATCACACATGGCTCTATCGTAACAAACATTGTTGTGCCGATCAATCTCCACGAACCTAAATAAGAGGCGGCCTGCTTTATCGCTAATATCTCAGCATGAGCTGTAGGATCTTGGTTAGCCTCCCTCTGATTATGAGAGCGAGCGATAATCTGATCTTCCCAAACGATTATAGCTCCAATCGGCACTTCCTCTTCCTGAGCAGCCTTCTCAGCTTCGATAAGAGCCTGACGCATAAAGGATTCAAGACGATCTTTTGTCATATCTATGGTGCGCCCGAGAGGATTCGAACCTCCAACCTAGGGATTAGGAATCCCTCGCTCTATCCTTTGAGCTACGAGCGCAAGATAAGAGATCAAAACTTGGCGCGCTCGAGAGGATTCGAACCTCCAACCTACGGATCCGTAGTCCGTTGCTCTATCCAATTGAGCCACGAGCGCGCGTTTACTAGATGTTATTCTCTTAAGATGACCCTAATTCCACCTACCCACTTAGCTACCAGATTATAAAGAGCAGCTCCGATCGCGGCAAATATGCCTCCCACTATTCCAGCTACTATTCCCCACATAATACCGCCTATAACCCCTAATGCTCCTCCGAAGATGCTAGTCTCAAGCCCTTCTAATCCTTGAGCCTCCATCAAACTCGCGATAAACCCTCCGAAGATGGCTGCTAGAATCCCCAAAATTAAACCTATGATCAGATAAAGAACAAGGATAACTTTGAAAACGGAACCTATACCTATACTTCTTATCTCATTTTCCGTCTCCATCTATTCGCCTCCGAGGGAAAACTTATCCGTTTAAACATCCGAATCTTAATATGGCGGAGAGGGAGGGATTCGAACCCTCGGTGAGGTTTTGCCCCACAATCGCTTAGCAGGCGATCCTGATAAGCCACTCCAGCACCTCTCCTTACCTGATAAAGCCTATCCCCAAAGAACCCGACTTTCTAAATCTCCTCTACAATATTATATCATATCAGTGATCTATTGTCAACTATTTAAAGCTCACCGCTTCCAAAATTTTTTGAATGCTCACACTTAGTTGTGATAATCGCCGTCAATCAAAATCAAGAAGCTGTCCACTTCTTATTGAGAAGAAGCACCTGATATTCATATCCATTAGAGTTAACCTCTACAACTTATCCTATCTCTCCCGATGCAATGTCTCTGGCATTGTGGTCAACAAGGGAATCCTCAAAAGCAGATCGACTACAACAGGAATAAGAAAGACATAAGCAGGACCGATCCCCCTCCATATAAATCCCCCTATCAGAGGGGCGGGGATGGTAACCAAACCCCCAAAGAGGCCCAGAAGGCCACTCCATCTTCCCATCTGCCCTACCGGAACAAGCTCAAGAGTCATAGAACTTATAAAAACGGAGGAGATGAAATAGAAGCCCCATAAAGTTCCCGCTAGGACCAGAGTAGTCGAGTTGGGAGAGAGAATAAGTAATAGACTGGAGATATACCACAGGGGGGTTAACATATAGATAACCTTTTTTCGCCCGATCCTGTCCGCAAGTCTCCCCAGAGGAATCCCGAATAGAAGGCGCACTGCGATCATAGCGGTGGTCATCTCCCCCAACACATATTGATCTGCTCCTTTAATCTGATGGGCAAAGACCTGTAAAAAAGGAGTGGTCATAGCCATAGGGAGCAAGGATAAAGAGGAGACCAAAATCCATCTCCTCAAGGTGGCGCTGTCATGTTCAAAGAGCTGCCGAAAATCGCGTATGAAACTAGGATTAATCCTCCCTTCAGATATCTTTTCCCGCTTAGGCTCTCTCAATTGAGCAGCTACAAAGAGGAAGATAAGGCTATATCCCCCGAACTGGATGTAATATAGGGGTCTGATACCTTCAACATTTATCCCTCCAAAGGATGTGATCAAGAAGGCGGCAATCAGAGGGGATATTAGAGAAGCTATGCCTGAGAGGGTGGTGCAGAGGTTCTGACCAGTCGCCCTATCCTCATTCTGTAGGGAATCGGCGCAGATCACACTACAACCGGTCCCCACCAATCTCATAGAGAGCGAAAATACGATCATTGCGAGTATGATTGCTCTCCAATCTGGTGCTGTTGCATAAATCAACATTGCCCCTGCCATCAGTCCTATGCCAAGAAGGTAAAACCTCTTAATTCCGTGTCGATCTACTAGCCATCCTACCAGCATGGAGATCGATGAGCTTACCCCGCTTCCAATGCTGCTTATTAACCCCAACTGGACGGGATTTGCTCCTAGAGCCATCGCGTAAATGGAGCTATATTGGATGGTGAGGTTGTTCAGGAAATTGCTCGCCGCGGCACGTGTGATCGCCACTTTGTAATTGCGTTTCTGCCGAGCAACGAATCCCTTCACTCTCCCGATCGCCTTACTAACTACGCCAAGCGAAATTTGCATTCTCTCATCTCCTAAAATAAATATAAGAGCCAGTCATAACTGATGATCTGACCGGCTCAACTGCATATCTAACTTGTTTATATCCCTTAGCACTTCCCTATCGGCAATTATCCTCCCCCCATCCAGTATTATCGAACGTTCAAATAATTCCAGAACCACTAAACGCTTTGAATTAAGCCAATAAAAAAAACCCCTTTCGTGTTATCTTTTTATCGAATTATAACACGATATTCGGGAAGAGTCAAGACCCCTTATTAATTTTGGAAGCATATAAAATCTGGGATCTGAGATCTAATTTACCTTGTATTACACCCTCCCCCTATCCTCCTCCCATCGAGGGAGGGGGAACTAAAGAGATCAGCTCTATCTCGATGTCCCCTCTCCCCTCGTGGGAGAGGGCCAGGGTGAGGGGGAATTATAATTCGATCTGAAATCACTTTGATCCCCGATTCTATATGCATCCATTAATTTTTTTTAATGTGATAAAATTATGATAGATTATCCGCTCAAAGACCGAAAGGCAGAGGATTTCTCTCTCAGCTTAAAAGTTATAGGGATAGAACCTTCAATCCATCCATATAAGGACGTAAAGCCTCCGGAATAACCACGCTTCCATCAGCTTGTTGATAGTTCTCCAAAATAGCCATCATCGTTCGACCTACAGCTAATCCTGATCCATCCAGGGTGTGCACGAAATCCGATTTACCTCCTATCCCTGGGTGAAACCTTATACCTATTCGCCTCGCTTGAAAATCCTCGTAGTTGCTACAAGATGATATCTCTCGATATTCTCGGTAATAAGGTGACCAAACCTCGATATTGTAACACTTCGCCGCCGAGAAACTCAGAGAACCAGTGCATAAATTAACTACTCGATAGGGGAGTTCGAGCCTCTGCAATATATCCTCCACCTCAGCTACCAACTTCTCTAACTCCATATATGAATCATCTGGTTTAACGAACTTCACAAGCTCCACCATATTAAATTGATGAACTCGATAGAGACCTTTAGCATCACGACCGTATGAGCCAGCCTCTTTTCTGAAACAAGGGGTACAGCTAACATAATAGAAAGGGAGCTGATCTGCCTTCAAGATCTCACCTCGATGAATATTGATAAGTGGCACCTCCGAAGTGGGAATAAGGAAGAGTCCCTCATCCTTACAACTGAACATCTCATCTCTGAATCTGGGCAATTGACCGGTGCCAAATAGACATTCCTCCCTCGCCAGGAGAGGAGGATAAACCTCTGTATAGCCATGTTCTTTAATATGGATATCCAGCATAAAGTTTATAAGAACTCGCTCCATTTTAGCTCCTAGGTGCTTGGACACCGGAAACCTAGAGCCAGAGATCTTAGCTCCTCGTTCAAAATCGAGTATCTCTAAAGCCTCTCCTATATCCCAGTGAGGTTGGATAGGAAAGCCGAATTCAGGGATCTCTCCCCATCGTTTGATCTCTATATTACCTGAATCATCAGGACCAAAGGAAACGGAGGAATGAGGTATATTAGGAATTGACCCTAGTATCCTCTCCAGCTTATCCTCATAAACCTTAACTTGGGCTTCCATCTCCTTGATCTGAGCTGAGACCTCTCGCATCTTTTTGATCTGCTCGCTAGCATCATCTCCCCTCTTCTTCATCTTTCCAATCTGATGCGAAACGAGGTTTCTAATATGCTTAAGTCTCCCTAGATCACGTAGTATATCTCTTCGCTCCTCGTCATACTGAGCGAAGCCTACTAGATCCACCTCCATACCTCTAGCATCCAGAACTTCTTGCACTACCTCCAGATTGGAGCGGACAAACTTAATATCTAACATTAATAAGCGACTCCTTCAACATTCTTAAAAGAGTTGAAGACAGGTGTATTTTCATTCTCCAGAGCGAGAGATTTTACTTCCAAAATTTATAAAAATAGAGCTGAAACTTCCTGCTAAAGAACAGATCCCCATCATTATCACGAAACCGAATTGATCAGTTAGAGTCCCTCCTAGACCCGAACCTACTATCTGTCCGACTCCATTCGCCGCGTTATACAATCCTGCCACTTGTCCTCGCCTCTTAGCACTCATATCCGCCACATAGGTCATAGAGGCGGAGAGAAAAGTGGCGTAGGCAAAAGCTCTAAGTATCTGAGCGAATACTATCAAGGTAGCTATAGGGAAGAAGATGTATAAAAGAAAGACTACCGATACCCCCACCAAGCAGAAGCCGAGCATCGGTCTTCGACCCCATATATCCGATAGATGCCCGGTCCAGCCCATAAGGGGAAATTCCAAGAGCGAACCGATCGCCCAGAAGCGGAATATCCAAGTCTTCGAATAACCCAAACTAGCCATATAACTTGGCCACATCGAATAGACAGCGCTCATTATCGTAGCCCAAGCTAGAGTTCCCACTAATAGAGGCGCTAAGGATTGCTCCCTCCCTTCTGGGATCTCGACTATCTTCTCCTCAGGGATAACCGCTTTGGCCGGATCGGAAGGGACCTCCTTAAGAGCCAAGGATAAAATAAAGGCTACTCCTAAAAAGATGGCGGAAAGACCGAAGGGAACTCGCAAGGAGAATCTATCAGCGATACTTCCGGTGCTCATAACCGCGATACCAAAGGCTAATGAGCCAAAGCCTCGGTAGTTGCCCATACGTCTACCACGACCCGTCTGGCTCTGGATTATATCTCCCATCAAAGCTAGGCTAGAGGTGCTATAGGCTGCAGTCGCGATCCCGACCAGGACGCGGGCAATCCAAACTAAGGAGAGTCGATCTGCCAAAGCCATCATTAAATAGCTAACCGCAAGCAATCCCAAACTACCAGTTATAAGCGATTTTCTCCTCCTGGTTTTATCTAAATAGCGACCCCAATAGTAACTCGACAGGACTAAGGCGATGGAGGAGGAGGTCAAAACCGCGGCGATCTGAGAATAGCTAGCTCCTAAAGATTCTATAAAGAGCGGGGTGGGAGGTCCAGTCATACCCCCGCAGAGGAAGAACAGGAAAAGGATAATAGTTAGACAAAATAGAGGACTCATATCCGTCGTTTATCCCTATTTGATAACTCTCTCATCTTATCAGCTATAGCTCTCATTACTCCATATTCCTTCTCCTCCAAAAGCTTCCTCGCCTCTTCAACTTTACCCTCAGCTAAAAGTATGCCTATTTCCTCCTCCAAGGCCTCTACTCCCCATTCGATCCTCCTCTCGACTTCCTCTATACGGGAGATCGCTTTCGTCTTACTCTCTGAGTGAAAATGTATCCCATTTACGGCTTGCCACATTTTCCCATTCACTAAGAAATCGGGCAAACTATCCAAGCTTAGATGAAGGGGGAAGTAATAGGTATGCAGAGGATATCCATCGGATACCCAAGCCATAGATAGAAAATCGGTATTGTCCTTGCGAGTGATGGAAGTAAAAGCGGATACAGTTCCTGGGTTACAGATCGATTTTGGATAATTATCAGTATCCCTCGACACCTTATTAAACAGAGAGGCTATTATCTCTCCTTCGCTAGCTTTAATAAGCTGAGTCGCTTGAGCTAACCTATGCTCGCTCGATTCATCGCCACTATCCGCTAATTTCCCCAATAGGAAGTGATTGCTTCGCACTAAAAAGGCATCTTCAACCCATTGATGCTCTACCATCTTATCGGTAGCCTCGATCACTAATCCCCTATCTCTATCGACAAATAGATAGATCGAGCCCCGATTATTCGTAATCGCGACCAACCCTCGTTTATACAACTTCTGAAATAAGTTCAGAACATCTTCACAAGAACGAGCATTCTCCGCCAAAAGCCGCATAGTGAGGTGTTCGTTAAATCCTACGTTGTTCTCCTTTGCCTCTCTTATAGGAGAGCCGCTGTTAGATGCTCCTGCTAAACCCGCGTCATTCAAGAAATAGGCTACTCCCAAATTGCCCCCGACCTCTATCGAACCCAAATATTTGAGAGAGGAGGGTAATTTCTTCAAATAAACACTCTGAACACTTATATCATAATCCCTATTTTTATGTAAGATACTCTCTCCAGTGAGCGTCGCACTCCCGACAGCCATAAAGGAAGTACAATTATCGCTCTTCCATATATCTTCAGGGGGAGTATTCAAGGCTAATATCTCCCTAAGCTCAGCTCCAACGGTCGAAGCTAGAGCCTCAGCCTCCTCCAACCAAGCTGGAGAAATCCCCTCTATCACAGCTTTGAGTCTCTCTCCCCGTTCCCAAAGGTATTCCCTGGATATTCCCTTCCTTTCAGCGGAATCATAAAAATACCCGAACTTTTCCCTTATAGCATCAGCCGTCGCTTTACCATACCTTCTTCCCACCTCACCAGGAGTTCCTATAAGACTTATACAATTTAAATCTTCCAAGCGAGAGGCACTCTCCTTTCTCCCCGGCTTTTGAGAACATCACAATGCTATAAATATAGCACACTTGAGGTCGATTGTCAAGATCACCTCATCTCAATCTGATTTATCTCTCCATAATCTCAAAGAATAAAATATCCGATTTCGTCCCATCTAGTATATTGACTTTCATCCCTTCCTTTAGCAGTTCCTTCCCCTCGATCTCCCCGATTACATCTTTCGAGTTTGCCGATCTTATTCGATATTTAGCAGAAGGAGATAATTTTCGGAGCTTCAGATGACAACTATCATCTGGGCTATCTCCTCGAAAGGCGAAGAGCATCCCCTCTCCGCTTCTCTTATCCACAAATAGGGTCGCATCCCATCTCGCCTCATCCAGCGGTTGAGGCAGGAGATGATAGGCTGGACTGTCGATTTCCCTTCTCCTCTCCTTATATATCCTTATACAAGATACCAATCTCTCTCTTTGCTCAGTTGTAAGCGCTGATAGATCAGAGCAGATTCCGAAGGCCCCCATCATAGCACTCCTGACTTTATACTCCAGATCACCACTCAAATCCACTGTTGACCAACGAATCGCATATCTTGGTAAGAATGGCCCACACGCTCCATAGAAATGACGCCTGGAATCATAAGTCCTGATATCATCATGCACCCAAAGGATATGCGCCCTTCTGAAAACGCCAAAGTCCATTATCCGACCTCCACCCTCGCAACACTCTATTAACAGATCGGGATTTCTCCTCCTCAGCTCGTCCAATATCTCATAGAAGGATAGAACTTGATAGAACCAGGCATCCTCCGAATTCTGATGATGATGCCAGGGAGCATAGCAGTGATGGAAGGTATGCTGATCGAACTTGAGCCAAGAGATATTATATCGCTTCACTATCGAGTCGATCTCCTCAACGATATAATCCTTATACCCCGAGGCTAGGCACGCTAATTGAGAGCGATTCCAACCATCAGAAAAGGTCCCTCCTCCCTTATCCCGAACGATCCAATCCAGTTGATAAGCAGAGGCGCTGGGATCGAAATTGGCGAGGGATACCCAAAGCCCCAGCTTCATCCCCAATTGGTTCACATAATCCGATAGCTCCCTCATCCCTTTCGGGAACTTTCTCCTATCGACTCGCTTATCCCCAACCGAGATGCTCCAGCCCGCATCGACCAAGAAGGTCTCTATCCCCAACTCCGCTGCCAGTCTCGCTTGCTCCTTCATCGTCCCTTCGTTGAAGAACCACTCGGTCCAGAACCACGAGTTATATTCGATGGGGGGTAATTTGTGGGGCCACCAACTGGGCATATCAGGGATGAGGTATCTCTCCTGAAAATCCTGAACGCTCACACAAGCCTCCTCATAACCCCCTTTATAGAATCCGATTATCGCCCCCGCCGAGGAGATCGATTCTCCAGCGATGAGCCAATGGGTGAAGCGCCTATCTATCCCCGCTTGGAGGTGAGTATATCCACGGTAGGAATCGATCTCGACCTCCCAGGGACCGCTCCACTCCAGTCCTACATATATCCCTTCTCCTTCCCTCTTATCATTTATCACTAACCAGGGGATATCCAAACTCCCCGAATGAAGATCGGATATATGGCGAAAGGCGTATTCATCCTCTATCTCCTCCGGAGGTATTCTACCCGAACCGAATCTGAAGACATCGCCATCCCTCAAATCCCTCCGTTCCAGCTTTAGATCTTCCCCCTCTTTATCCAATATTCCTCGCACTGCGTAAACCTCCGTCGCGTTTGGAGAGGGGAGCATAAACTTCAATATTTCGGAGGATAGCCAGCCTCCTATATGAAAGGGCTTGGTGGATATATTCTCGATGTCGAGCCACTTCCGTAATACTGCCGTTTCAGGATATATCTGATAATTGAGAGTGATCCTGAGCTGGCGATTCCTCATACGAACAGTGAGGAGCATACTATCATCAGGGAGAATCTTTATATCCTCGCCCTCGGGGCGGAGGAATATACCCGACTCTCCAGACAGAAGCTCATCCTTATGCCCAAGAGCGAATTCAGCGGAGGTGAGATCGGAGGTGATGTATTCGGTGGAGGTGAGTTTGTTGAGAAAGGATGAGCAGGTATATTCTCCACTAAGAGAGTTGTAGAGAAGGGTCCGTTCTAAGCCCTGATTCCCGATGACCCACTTGCGGAGGTTTTTATCCTCGTAGATGCGGATATAACAGTCCTTACTGGTGCGCTCACTGAGGAGGACTTCAGCCACAGTTCATTACCAACCTTTAATTTCATCTAAAGATCACTAAAATCGTCAATTCCCCCTTAGCAGGTACAATCTTTATCTAATCCTTATAACCTGACACTAGAACTAAATCTATTTTTCTCTCCTCTTTATTCACCCTAGCTACCTGAACTTTCACTCGATCCCCAAGCCTAAATCTTCTCTTGTTATGCTCGCCTATCAAAGCCAAATGTTTCTCATAGAAGACGTAGTAATCATCTGCTAAGCTCTCTACATGCACCAATCCCTCAACGAATAAGTTATCAAGCTCCACAAAGAAACCAAAGGGCATAACCTGGGAGATCGTTCCAGATAATACCTCTCCCAACATATCCTCCAGAAACTCGATCTTCTTCATCTCCACCGATTCCCGCTCCACCTCGACAGCGATACGCTCCCTCTCAGAAGTCCTCTCCGCTATAGGGGGCAACATCTCCTCCCATCTCCTTATCTTCTCCTTAGAGGGGAATCCTTGTCTCGAAACTTGACGAACGATACGATGAACAACTAAATCAGGATAGCGACGGATAGGAGAGGTGAAATGGGTGTACCTATCGGTTGCCAATCCGAAATGTCCGGCATTGATCTCCGAATAGCGAGCTTGCTTGAGGGAGCGCAATATCAGCATATTAATAAGTTTCTCCTCGGGCTTCCCCTTAGCTTTCTCAAGGATACTCTGTAAAGCGCGGGAGCTAACTTTTTTAGTCTTTTTGGTATGATAACCAAAAGCTCTGATAAAGTCATGAAGTTCGAGTATCTTCTCTGGATCGGGTTTCTCATGGATACGATATAGGAAGGGAAGATGCATCCGAGTTATATGACTGGCGATGGTCTCGTTGGCGATAAGCATAAATTCCTCTATCAAACGGTGACTAGCTAATCGTTTCTTCTCATATATCTTGATCGGCCTTCCCCTATCGTCCAGGGTCACCTCAACCTCTGGTATATCGAGATCTAAGCTTCCTCTTCTCCCTCTCTTCCTATTCAAGACGAGACTCAGTTCGAGCATAGTATCTAGATAATCCAGTAACTTCCTGTTCCTCTCAACTAGAGTAGGATCCTCTCGGTCCAGTATCTTCTGAACTTCCTCGTAGGTGAATCTTTTCTTAACGTTGATAACGCTTAAAGCTATCTTATGGCTCTTAACCGAACCTTGTGAATCTATCCTCATAATAACGCTCATCGCTAAGCGATCCTCACTAGCGATCAAGCTACATAAATGAGAGGATAGCTTCTCTGGAAGCATCGGGATCGCTCTATCAATCAAATAAACGCTCGTTCCTCTCTCGTAGGCATCTCGATCTATAGCTCCGCCTTCGGCAACATAGTGGCTGACATCGGCGATGTGAACTCCCAAACGATAATCACCGTCATCCGATCTCTCAATAGATACAGCATCATCGAAGTCCTTCGCAGTTTTAGGATCTATAGTAATACAAGTAATATCCCTAAGATCCATTCTCCCCTCTATATCGGTCGAGGTGACCCTATCAGGTAATTTATCCACCTCCCCCAAAGCTTCGGGCGAAAATTCCACAGGTAATTCATATTCCTTGATGAGACAGAGGATATCCACCCCTGGCTCATCCGGATATCCTAGTATATCGATAACTTCCCCTTGAGGATGAGTACTCCTCGAGGGCCATTGAGTGATCTCAGCTACTACCTTCTGACCATGTTTGGCTCCATTCGCTTTACTGCTGGGGATGAACATCTCCAAAGGGGCTAGACGTTCATCATCAGGGATCACTATCCCCGTCTCGCCATCTATTAATAGATACATCCCAACTATTGTCTCCCTAGCTCTCTTTATAATCCTGATTATTCTCCCCGAGAGCTTCTTCGTTCGTAGATGACCATATAATTGAACCATCACCCTATCTCCGTGAGAAGCAGCCCCCATATCCTCAGCGCTTACATAGACATCAACTCCCCCTTTATCTGGGACGACGAAGCCATATCCCATCCTATGTCGTTGAAGATATCCAGTTATCATTCCCATCTTCTCGGGGATGCCATACTTCTTCCTCTTAAGTTCAATCAATTCCCCTTCATCAACTAGTTCCTTGAGCGATTTCTTTAAGGCACTTTGAGCGCGCGCCGGGATGTCTAGCTCCCTAGCGATCTGCTTCACCGTTCGAGGCTTGGAAAGGATACGCTCAAGCTCTCTTTTCAAAGTATTAGTTCCTATCTCCAATTAATTAATCCTCCAGAATTAAGATATAAGGAGGATTCACCCCTCCTTCTCAAACTTTGGCATCTTCTGCTTAGTAATATCCCAATACATCTTGACTCGAGAGGCGAATCCTTTCACGAGCCCCCTCTTCTCCTCTTTGATGACCTGGGTCATATCTTGCAGAGGGATCTCCTTAATATATGCTCCCACCTCTTTAGCTCGCTCAGTGAGAGCGATCTCTATACCGAAACCGCTATCATATAAGTTCTCAATCTCAGAGATAAGTTCTCTTCTGACAGCCCTCTGTCCCGAAAGAGAAGGAGCGATCTTAAAGGATAGATCAGTTACTGGTCTTCCTTTAATAAAGATTCCAACTGTCATATCAGCCTCACCTGAGAGGATCGGATTCAGAAGATCTTCGATATGACGTGAAGTAAGGCCAATCAGATCTGCGTCTAAAAGGAGGATAGTATCAGCTTCAGTAGCCTCCACCCCGGTTTTGACCGCTCCTCCCTTTCCTATATTCTCCTCAAGTTCGATCACCTTTACCCCACATTCCCTAGCCAATTTAGCCGTGTTATCGGTTGAACCATCGCTTACTACTAATATCTCATCTATACTCTCGACTTGCTTCACTACTGATAAGACGGTAACGATAGTTTTTTCTTCGTTATAGGCGGGTATGATTGCTGTAACAGTCATCCTCTTAAAACCTCCTGAGGATAATAAAATAATTATCCCTAAATAGCCAGTTATTTCGAGGTTAAAACATCTCCTATCCAATCTCCGGACCACATAAGATTCAAGTGCATACTTGAAAGAGGACACTATAAGATCGATAGTATCCTCTACTATCAAGATCGAGGATCACACTTTCATCTACTATCTATCATCTCTTTTACTCTATCTAGAATCCTCTCAGCCACCTCTCGCTTCGACATTATAGGTAGATTTTCCGTCTTTCCCCCTCTATAAATAAGAGTAACGATATTCGTATCGGAGCCAAAGCCCGCCCCCTCCCTCTTCAGATCATTAGCCACGATCATATCCAGATTCTTTCGCTCAAGCTTAATTCGAGCATTCTCAATTAGATCTTGCGTCTCCGCCGCGAATCCGATGAGTATCTTATCCCCTTTATTCTTGCCTAATTCCGCGATGATATCGGGGATCCTCTCCAACTCTAATATAAACTTTTCCTCTTTTCTCTTTATCTTCTCCGAGAGGATCCTCTTTGGCCTATAATCAGCGACTGCCGCCGCCATTATAACTACCTCGACGGAAGGGAAGAGTTCAAGGAGAGATCTTCTCATATCATTAGCAGTTATAATCCGGACAATCTTCACCCCCGGAGGATCAGGGAGGTGAGTTGGAGCGCTCACTAGGATAACTTCAGCTCCCCTATCCCTAGCCGCTTCTGCCAAGGCGTAACCCATCTTGCCCGTGGAGTGATTAGCTATAAAGCGCACTGGATCTAGAGGCTCCTGTGTCCCTCCCGCGGTTACCAGAATCCGCCTTCCTTTAAAATCACTTCTCTTATTCAATATCTGCACAACCTTCTCAACTATCAACTCGACATCAGCGAGCTTACCTCGTCCCTCATCCCCACAAGCCAGCAAGCCATAGCCAGCCTCTATTATATAATACCCTATTTCCTTTAGAATTTCCATATTTTTTATATTTATAGGATGATCATACATATTAGTATTCATCGCTGGAGCTATCAACACTGGAGCTCTGGTAGCTAAGACAGTAGTAGATAGCATATCATCCGCTATTCCCGAAGCCAACTTACCGATGATATTGGCTGTGGCTGGAGCAATGAGTAATAGATCAGCTTTCTTAGCTAAGGAAATATGTTCGATCTCCCAATGTTCTGACTCGGCGAACATATCATGAGCAACCTGATTCTCAGAGAGAGTCTGTAAGGTAAGAGGCGAAATGAAATGAGTAGCCGCCTCGGTTATGATCACTTGAACATCGGCATTAAGTTTTTTTAAGCTGCGAATTATCTCCGCAGCCTTATAAGCGGCTATACTTCCTGTTACCCCTAATACTATAGTCTTCCCCGATAACATTTATGGACTCCAAGTCATATCATAATATCTAAAGTGTCATTACTTAACTTATTATACCATTTTCCCGTCTCTTTGTCGATAGGTAAATTCCATTTTTAGAGCATAAAAAAATTGATAAAAAAAGTATAATTTGGTATAATTTAATTAAGTTTTTGTATGAAGTAGGAAGCAAGATTATCAACTTAATTAAAGGAGAGTGTTATTATGTTGAGAAGAGCTTTAGTTGTATTAATTGCCGTATCCTTACTTCTAACCCTGAGTGTTATGAGCGAAGAGGCTATTGCTCAAGGGAGATTAGAGAAGAAGCCTGAGGTTCCTCAGGAGAAGATGACCACTTATACAGATGAAAAGAACGGCTTCTCGATCTCCTATCCCGAGGGCTGGGAGATAGGAACACCGGAGTATGCTATCTTATTGGTAATGGATAAAAAGGGGACAGAATTAGTGATCTCCAGAGATGAAGTAGACCCAGGCACCTTTGTCCAAGATTACACCTCTATGATCGGAGATTGGCTGGAGGAGAATATGGATGATTATCAAGAGCTAGTGCTGGAGAAGGCGGCTGTCGCAGGGACAGGCGCAATGATGAGGATATACACCTATAGCTATACCGACGAAGAAGGTAAGAGCTATACCATTAAGGCTATGGAGGCTTATGTATTGAAGGATAACTTCGGCTTCTCCATTGTTTGCGATACTTATGAGGACCTCTATGAGGAGAAAGAACCTCTCTTTGAGGGGGTAATAGAGAGCTTCAAGTTCACAACTCCTGCTGTTGTTTCGGAAGGATTGC
>CAZSTA010000003.1:0-1546 GCA_964609495.1 uncultured bacterium
TTTCTCGGTTATAGCTGATAGACCAATACTGCTATAACCGGCATCTACTCCTAGAGTGATCGGTTGCCTGTAACCAGATGAACCATATAGCAACTGAATGATAAAAGGTTTCCTTCTAATTACCTTTGCTTTACCTTCTTTAAGCAGTATCCTTGCCTTAGCAGGATAGCAAGGCATTAATGATTTTCCATGCTTGTTAATTACAAAAGCTAACATAAAGCTTCCTTTCTCCACCTAACGGTGGGTTGGTCCTCTTCGGAGCTGTTAGCAAAGGTTTTTAAGTCTGCCACACTGTCCCTACCCTCAGAACTGTTTAATGACAAACCACAGAGCTTAGAACGAGAGGAGTATTCTAAGGTGTGTATGTGATTTCTCTTTGCTAACTTCTGCACCATTGGTGCCTCCTAGTCAACCAGGGCTTGATCTCTCAAGCCCCTACCCTCGTGGTAGGGGTTGTTGACTATACTTTGTAATCAGACATTAGTTTCATCCTTTGGGGTAACAACTGGGTTGAGATCAAATATTGACTTTTGTGAATTGGTCATATAAAGTTGTTTTATCATCACTCTTGACAAATAAGCCGAGTTAGAGTAATATTATAGAGAATTTTATCGATTATTGCAAGGAGGTAAATCTATGAGATTTGGGGCTTGTGTCGGCTTAGATAGAGTCAGCGTTTTAGAGAAATACGGTTATGACTTTTTCGAATTAGGGGTTAGTAGCTTGCTTCCCGAGGCTCTTGACTCCGAGTTCATACCGGTCAAGGAGAAGGCGAAATCGTTCAGGATAAAGCCCGAGGCTTATAATGTCTTCATCAAAGGAGAATTAAAATTAACTGGGGAAGAAGTCGATTTTGACAGAGTTATCCGCTATGTCGAAACTGCGGTGAGAAGAGCAGCCGCCTTGGGAGGCAAGATTATCGTCTTTGGAAGCGGAACCGCTCGTCGAGTCCCCGATGGCTTTCCTAAGGAGAAAGCCTATGAACAACTTAAGAAGTTCTTGAATATGGTAGCTGATAATGCTGGTAAACATAGGATAACTATCGCTATCGAGCCTCTCAATAGGGAGGAGACGAATATCCTAAACTCGGTAGAGGAAGCGGTATGGCTTGCTAAGGAGGTGAATAGAGCTGAGATCAGGGTCTTAGCTGATATCTATCATATGATCAAGGAGAATGAGAGTTTCGATAGCATAATCAAAGCTGGCGATTATATAGTTCATATACACCTCTCCGATCCCGATCGCTTCTACCCTGGTCGAGGCGAATACGCTGAGATAAAGGACTTCTTCTCTGCCCTGAAGAAGATAGGTTACGAGGAGAGGATATCCGCCGAATGTCGCTGGGAGAATTTCGAGGAGGAATGTCCAGGGGTATTAGCTTATATGAAGAGCGTTTGGAGTAATGCCTAATCAAGCTCGATAATCTTTCCCCTGTTCTTTATCGAGCGTTGAGCCGCTTCTAAGATCTTCACCACGCGGACTCCATCCTCTCCATCGCTTCTGGGTTGCTTATTTTCCTTTATACAATCGAGGAAGTGCTGACATT
>CAZSTA010000003.1:1556-50743 GCA_964609495.1 uncultured bacterium
AGAATCGATTTTAGGGATGTAGATATCCCCAAAACGTAGAGATAGAGCCTCTCCATAGGAGGTATAATTTAGTCCATCAACTATCCCTTTATCGTATATCTTTACCTTTTCCGTTGGCTCCATATCATCAAAGACAGCCATCTTACGACTTCCCACCACAGTCAGTTTTCTGATCTTGTGAGGATCTAACCAACTCACCTGGATATGAGCCATCTTATTATCGGGAAAGTACAGATCTAAAAAGGCGATATCCTCTATTCCGTCCTGAATGTAGCTTGCTCCCCTCGCAGTTACAAAGGATGGGTTTGGTCTATCTAAAAGATATAGGATCATCGATATATCATGAGGGGCAAAACTCCAAAGGGCATTTTCATCCCTCCGCACTCTTCCCAAATTAAGACGTTGCGAATAAATATAGTATATATCTCCGAACTCTCCCTGTTCTAGATATCCTTTCAGTTTCTCCACCGCAGGATGATACTCCAAGAGATGCCCAACCATTAGAATCTTTCCTTCAGTATTAGCTATATCCCTCAATTCCTCTGCTTCGGCTAAACTTAGGGTCATAGGCTTCTCCACAAAGGTATGCTTTCCACTTCTCAGGCAATCCTTAGCTATTTTATAGTGAGTATCAGCAGAGGTAGCAATTACCACGGCCTCTACCTCGCGATCTGTCAGGAAGTTATGGTAATCATCATCAATTTTAGTATAAGGGTATGATCTCTTCACCTTCTCCAAATTATTCGGCTTCAGATCACAACATCCGTAAAGAAGGGAATCATATAATTGATCTATGTTTCTCACTAAATTAATTCCCCAGTAACCACAACCTATCACCACTGTATTAATCATAGATTGCTCCTTTTCCCAATTTAGTGGGTTAGCCGGCCTGTTTATCCTCATTACCTTTACTATAATCATCATAGTACTTCTTATAGTAATGATGGTAGTAATAGTAATAATATCCGGAATCCTTATCTGGACTCATCTTATTTATTATATAGCCCAGAACTTTTCCTCCTATATCCTTTATAGATTTTTCCGTATATTTAGCGATATTTATGGGGACTTTTCCCGCATCCAAAACTATTATCACTCCATCAACCTCGGTTGCCATAACTGTGGCGTCAGTTACTGACATCATCGGAGGAGAATCGAATATTACAAAATCAAGATTCTTCCTCAGAATCTTGATAAGCTCTAACATCGACCGAGATCCTAATAGTTCTGAGGGATTAGGAGGGGTGGGACCACTAGGAATTAGATATAAATTCTCGATTTCCGTCTTTCTTATGGTTTTCTTCCAATCCAGTCCTTCAGTTAAGATATTGGTCAATCCGGGCTCTCTAGCGATGCCGAAAACCTTATCTAAGAATGGTTTCCTCAGGTCACTATCTATAAGTATAACCCTATTCCCAGCTCTAGCTATAACTATCCCTAGATTAGTAACGACTGTTGATTTACCTGCTCCGGGCCCGGGGCTAGTTACCAGGAAGATGTTATGAGAGGAACTCGTTTTGGATAAAATCAAGTTAGTTCGGAGGACCCGAAAGGACTCGGCCGCTTGAGAAGTAGGCTGACGATAACTGATCAAGTGGGTTGTGTTCAAGATACTTATATCAGAGAGGACTGGGGTGCTATAATTCCCCTTCTGAATTAGTAGATCAAATTCGCGATCTCTTAATATCTCGCTATCACTAGAACTTCCGTCCACTTCCCTATATCTTAATTTTACTGCCTTTCGCCCTAAATAGAGTATATCACCATCTTCAAGCACTCTCTTATCTATCTTATGACCATTTAGAAAGGTGCCATTAGCACTTCCTAGATCGTAGAATATAAATTGTCCCTCTTTGGAGACAACCCGCGCATGATGCCGTGATACAGATCTGTTAGAGATAGTTATATCGTTATCCTTTCCTCTTCCCAAGGTTATAAGATCTCTATTCAATTCTATCTTTTTTATTTCACCTTCACCCTTTTCCACTATTACCAACTGAGCTTTACGTCCATTCGAGCTGTTTGCCAATTTTATCACCTCATCATCTTCCGGCCAAAGACTATTATGAACAGAGCCATCATAAAGGCTCCGATGAAAGCTTCTATAGCCGCGAAGGCTCTAGTTAGGGGAAAGGCAGGGACGATGTCACCATAACCGACTGTGGTAAACGTCACTATGCTGAAGTAGATACATTGGGCGAAAATCCTCAAATATTTCCCGAGGCTCAAGGAGGGATCGAATTGTAGCAACATATCTCCAGATTTCAATCCAGAGAAGAAGTAGAGGATCGAGCATATAAATACTAAGAGCAAGGAGGAAAGAATAACTTTCCAGGGCTTTTCTCCATAACCACAGAGGAGATCTACCAGAGAATACCAAAGACCGATTGAAGACCATTCTCTAGCTTGCTTCCTCTTCATCGTCATCTCTCGGTAAAAGAACTCCCCTCCCTCTGAATACATTCCGGCATTGCCATAATTTTCCTTTATCTCCCGGTAAACTCTTTCTGCATCTATATATGCTCCATCCTTCTCCTCTCCTACTATATATTTATCTCCCCAATTCACACTTTCTAGATCAGCTCTCTCTAAATTGGCGTCCCTTAGATAAGCCTCACATAAATTGGCAGACTTAAGGTTTGCCTCATATAGATCGGCTTCCTCTAAATGAGCCCCTGCTAGATCAGCTCTCGTTAACTGAGCCCCTCGAAGATCTGCTTCGGCTAGTATAGTAGATTTAAGTTGAGCTTCATTTAATATTGCCTCGGTTAAGGTAGCTCTTCTCAGTTGAGCCTCATCCAAAATTGCCTTGCTTAATACAGTTTCTCTAAGGAGTGCCTCGTTTAATTGAGCTTTCGTCAAATCAGCGGATTCAAGTCGAGCTTTATCTAGGATAGCACCAACTAGATTCGCTTCTTGTAGCTGAGCCGAAGCTAGAAGTGCTTCTTTTAAGTTCGCCTTCTGAAGATGGGCTCGGCTCAGAAGAGCCGAGGTGAAATCGGCTCTTTCTATCTGAGCATCAGTAAGGTAAGCACCGGTAAGAGTGGCTTCACTAAAATTGGCTCTCTGGAGTTTCGCCTCTTCCAGGTGGGCAGATGTTAGATCGGCTTTAGTTAGGTTAGCCCCTCCTAGACGAGCTCCTAACAGAGTAGCTTCTTTAAAGCTCGCCTCGGTCAAATTAGCTCCTCTAAGGTCTGCCTCGGCTAAAGTGGCATAGGTGAAGTTAGCTCCCTCAAAGCGAGTGCCAGCTAGGAAAGCCCCGGTAAGAGTTGCTCCAGTTAAATCTACCGCTCTCAGGATCGCTCCCGTAAGGATCGCTCCTTGCAATTGGGCTCCCCTAAGGTCCGCCTCTACAAAAGATGCTCGCTCCAGATGAGCGCCTTCGAGGGAAGCTCTAGTCAGAGAAGCCCCCTTAAGATAGGCAGACTTTAGAATAGCTTCGGTAAGAATGCTTCCATCTAACCGAGCTTCCTCTAAATTCGCTCCGGTAAGATCTGCTCCTCTTAGATTAGCCCCTTCGAGATCAGCTCCTCTAAGACTAACTCTCTTCAGATCGACTCCCTCGAGAAGACTGCCCTTGAGATCAGCACCATCTAAGTTAGCTTTGCTTAATTCGCATCCCTTTAGTATAGCCTCCCCTAAGTTCGCTTTCTGAAGATGAGCATCTTTGAGATCTAGTCCCTGTAAATCCATACCTTTTAGGAAAGCTCTCTCTAAACTCTTATTCTCCCTAACTCTCCCCTCCACCAATCTTTTTATTATCTCTCCTATCCTCTTCTCCGTCTTATCCATCTCGGGATCATGGAGAATACACCAACCAGAAGCTCTAGGAGGTATATCGCAATGTTCTCCCTTATGTTCACCCCAATATTCCCACTCGTAGTTACAAAGATTCTGCATAGCAAGCCTTGCGACTATGATTTAAGTCCATCGGATAATGTGCTTTTAGATATATAGTCGCATAAACACCAGAATTATTTGTATAAAACATCCGAAAGCTCAACAAAAAAGGTGGCTGGATACCAGCCACTTTTGAGGTATGTATTCACTAGGGTGTTTTCTTACTTACAACTGAGCAAGCCTCTTTAGCCGCAGCCTGCTCCGCTTTCTTCTTACTTTTGCCGCTTCCTTTACCCAATACTTTACGGCCAACCTTCACTTGTCCAAAGAAGGTCTTATCGTGATCGGGCCCTTCTGTGCCTATTATCTCATATTCAGGTAGACGCTTCAAATCCCTCTGGATTAGCTCTTGAAGATAACTTTTATGATCTTGCCATCGCTTATTAGTGAATATATCCTCGATCTGTTCCTTAAAGAAATCTATGAGGAAATCTCTTGTCTTCTGCCAACCTTGATCTAAAAATATAGCCGCAATTACCGCTTCCAGAGCATCAGCCAGATTTGAACTTCTTTCCCTCCCCCCGCTTGTTCCCTCCCCCTCTCCTAAGCGTAGGTATTTCCCCAGCTCCAGCTCTCTGCTTATCTTAGCCAGAGTTGAGCGTCTGACTACCACCGCCCTTAGTTTAGTCAGATCGCCCTCTAACAGTTCTGGGTAGCGATGATATAGGTATTCGCTGATGATTAAATTCAGTATCGAATCCCCCAAGAACTCGAGTCGCTCGTTATCTCCTATCTCATCCTCAGCTTCATAGCTAAAGGATCTATGAGTTAGAGCTTTAAGAAGAAGCTCTTCATCCTCGAAGTTGATTTGTAACTTCTTTTGAAGTTCAATTATGTTCATGTTATCTCTATTACTCATCCTTCATACTTTTTTATAACTAGAGCGGCGTTATGCCCTCCAAATCCGAAGGAATTGGAAAGCGCCACCTTTATATCGGCTGGACGCGCTTTGTTAGGAACGTAATCCAGATCGCATTCTGGATCCGGATATTCATAGTTTATAGTGGGAGGGATCATCTTATTCTCCATAGCTAATATGCAGGTTATTAACTCCGCTACCCCAGCGGCTCCTAAGAGATGTCCAATCATCGACTTCGTAGAGCTTATCGGTACTTTATAGGCATACTCTCCAAAGGCTCTTTTGATCGCTATCGTTTCAAATTTATCTCCGGGAGGAGTAGCGGTGCCATGAGCATTTATATAATCCACCTCACTAAGAGTTAAGCCAGCTTTAGCTACAGCTATCTGCATTACTCTAACTGCTCCCTCGGCCTCTGGTTCTGGCTTGGTGATGTGGTAGGCATCTGAGGTCATCCCATAGCCTGCTACTTCGGCATATATCTTAGCGTCTCTCTTTAGGGCATGCTCTAGAGATTCCAATATTACTATCCCTGCTCCTTCTCCAATGACAAATCCATCTCTCTTGAGATCGAAAGGACGACTAGCTTTCTGTGGTTCATCATTACGAGTAGAGATCGCGCGCATAGCGTTAAAGCCCCCTACTGCTAAAGGAGTTATGGCCGCCTCTGTTCCTCCAGCAACCATCACCTCTGCTTCATTACGAGCTATTATCTCCGAAGCATCTCCGATGGAGTGACTAGAGGAAGCACAAGCGGTAACGATCGTGCTGCTAGGACCTTTCAAGCCGAAGGAGATCGAGATCTGTCCCGTAGCCATGTTGGCAATTATCATTGGAATGAAGAAGGGACTTATCTTATTAGGACCTCTTTCGAGAAGGACCTTGTGTTGTTTCTCTATGGTCTCGATCCCACCTATTCCTGATCCTACTAAAACTCCTACCCTCTCGAGATCCTCGTTGTTCAAATCCATTTGAGCATCTTCCAAAGCCATCTTAGTCGCCGCTAGGCCAAACTGAGTGAATCTATCAAGCCTTCGAATTTCCTTCCTATCTAAGAAATCCTCTGGCACAAAGTCCTTAACTTCGGCGGCAAATTGAACTGGAAAATCGCTAGCATCGAAGTGAGTTATCTTATCCACTCCAGATTTGCCATTTACCAAGCCTTCCCAAAAGGCAGATTTACCAATTCCCAAAGGTGTTATGGCGCCGATTCCTGTTATCACAACCCGTTTTCTAGTCATAATTGTCCCTCACTATTAATATACTATAAGCGATTATTGGAGAGCAGATTAGGGGGTATCCAAAGGGATATTAACCCTCAGTGGCTAGCGATCTCTAATTTAGAGCAATTCAACAAAAATTTGCGCTAGCCACCGCTCGGATTAATCGCTTTCCTCAATCCTGCTTATGTCGTTCAATATAATCCACTACATTTTGAACTGTAGTCAATTTCTCCGCATCCTCATCAGGTATGCTCATCCCAAATTCATCCTCCAGAGCCATTATCAGCTCAACGATATCCAAAGAGTCTGCTCCCAGATCATCGACGAAGGAGGAATCGGGTGTGATATCGCTTTCATCTATCCCCAACTGCTCAGCGGCGATCTCTCTTATCTTCTCGAATATCTCCATCCAACTTTCACCCCCTTTACCTAAGAAATGCGACCCCCTGATAATATTAGCGAGGAGGTTACTGCATAATCATTCCTCCATCTACATTAATCGTTTGTCCAGTTATATAGCTGGCCTCTTCCGAGGCTAAGAAGAGGGCTAAATTAGCTACATCCTTCGGATTGCCATAGCGGCCAAGGGGGATGCTATTCAGCATCATTTCTTTTACCTTATCTGGTAATCCAGCGGTCATATCGGAGATTATATAACCGGGAGCGATAGCGTTGACGGTTATGCCTCGTTTAGCCAATTCCTGCGCGGCCGTCTTAGTCAAACCGATCATACCAGCTTTAGCTGATGAATAGTTAGCTTGCCCTGGATTTCCCCTCTCTCCCACTATCGAGGATATATTTATTATCCTTCCACTCCGCTGTTTCATCATAATCTTCGCCGCTAGCTTGAGGCAGTTAAAGGCGCCCTTCAGGTTTATATTGAGAACTTTATCCCAGTCCTCACCGGACATTCTCACTAAAAGGGAATCCTTTACGATCCCAGCGTTATTAACAAGTATATCGAGGCGAGAGAAGGTATCTATTATCTTTTGAAACATAGCGCTTACCTTCTCTTCCCTAGCCACATCGGCTTGGCAGGATATAGCCTCTCCTCCCATATCTTTGATCCTAGCTACCACCGCCTCAGCCTTATCTTTACTGCGGGAATAATTCACTACTAGCTTAGCTCCCTCTTCGGCAAAAGCTAAACAGATGGCTCTTCCTATTGCCCCTGAACCACCAGTTACCAAGGCTACTTTATCTTTAAGTTTCACTTTGCCATTCCCTCTTTGGATTGGGTTAATGAACTGGAAATGCTCGATCTCTCCAATTTCTACTCTCTATTTTCCAAGCTATGTAGGGTTTTCTCTAACGATCGTCTATCTTCGACATTAAAGATATTTGCTCTTCGGTCGATCCGTTTTATTAATCCACTTAGTACTCTACTAGGACCAATTTCTATGAAAGTTTCTCCTTTCTTCACCATCTCGATGACGGAATCTTCCCAGAGGAGAGGACTGATAAGTTGCTTCGATAGAGCCTCTTTTATCTCGGCGCTCGAAGTAAGAGGAGAAGCGTTAAAGTTAGCAACTACTGGTATTTGAGGCTCTGGGAAATCTATCCTATCCATCTCCTTCTTGAATCTCTCGACAGCGGATTGCATCAAAGGAGAGTGAGAGGGAACGCTTACGGCTAATTTTACAGCTCGTCTCGCTCCTGCTTCTGAAGCTAATGCTACCGCTTTCTCGATAGCTTTGACCTCTCCAGCTATCACTATCTGTCCGGGGCAGTTGAAGGCGGCGGGAGATACTATCCCTTCAGAACTCGATTTTCGACAGATATCCTTTACTTGAGGACGGCTCAATCCCAGTATAGCAGCCATTGCTCCTTTATCAGCAGGAACAGCCTCCTGCATAAATTGCCCTCTGAGGCGAACGAGCTTCAAAGCCGAGGGAAAATCGAGAACTCCAGCGGCTACTAACGCAGAATATTCTCCCAAACTGTGGCCCGCTACTAGATCAGCTCTGACTCCTTTTTCCTTTAATACCTCAAGGCAGGCGATACTTGTCGTCAGTAATGCTGGCTGAGTGTTAGTGGTCTCATTCAGCTCTTCTTCTGGGCCAATAAAACATAGCTCTGATAAGGAGGAACCTAATACCTCATCAGCTTGAACGAAGATCTGTTGAGCGACGAGAAAATTATCAGCGATATCCTTTCCCATTCCCACGTATTGCGAGCCCTGTCCAGGGAAGACAAAAGCTAATGACAATTAACTTCTCCTTTCAAATTTCAGATCAGCTCGGCTAATCTTCTGATCTCCTGCTCTGCCTCGGTCATTATATCATTGATGATCCCCCTTACAGGCTTCACTGTGTTGATCAGCCCACATATTTGACCAGCGATAACTGTTCCTCTCTCCATATCACCATCGACTACAGCCGCTCGCAGTCTGCCTATCCCAAAAGCTTCTATCTCCTCCTTAGAAGCTCCACTCTTCTCCAGAAGAGCGAATTCCCTTGATAGTTTATTTTTCAAGGCTCTGAGAGGGAGTCCTATCGATTCTCCTGTAATTACGGTATCTCTTTCGTTAGCCTTCAATACCTTCTTCTTATAATTCTCGTGGATCTTAGTTTCGGTAGCACAGACGAATCTAGTTCCCATCTGGACTCCTTTAGCTCCCAAAGCCAGGGCGGCTACTAAGCCCCGACCATCAGCTATTCCTCCCGCGGCGATAACTGGGATCTCGACGGCATCCACTACCTGGGGAACTAAAGCCATCGTAGTTACCTGACCTATGTGTCCACCTTTCTCCATTCCCTCAGCGATTACAGCATCAACTCCTATTCTCTCTAACCGTCGTGCTAGAGCTACCGCAGCTATTACTGGAATAACTTTAATACCCGCTTCCTTCAAACTGGGAACATACTTACCCGGATTACCTGCCCCGGTAGTGATTACTGGTATCCTCTCCTCGATAGCTATTTGTATTGCATCTTCTACATAAGGGGATAGGAAATAGATATTGACGCCGAAGGGTTTGGTGGTCATCTCCTTGGTTTTCCTTATCTCATTGCGTATGAGATCGGGGGTCATATTTCCTAGGCCGAGAATCCCCAATCCTCCAGTTTCGGAGACTGCCGAGGCAAGCTCAGCGGTAGCAACCCAAGCCATTCCCCCTTGAATTATAGGGTATTCTATATTAAGCAAATCACATATCTCAGTTTTTATCACTGCTCTATCTCCTTCTTATAAAAGTAGCTAAGCGATAGGGTCAAGATCAGCCGAGTCACCTAGCTACCTATTATATTAGGTTATTTGTTCATTGTCAAGACTTTTGGCAGATATAGATGAAAAAATTAAGACTTTATAAAAAATGTTATATATTCATGCTTAAATATATAAAATCCTCCAGCTAAAGCTCTATATCTCCATAAATGTAATTGATTCCTTTTCCCTCTATTTTCCTGAATATCCTTAATACATATACTCTTTAGCTTATAACCGCAATTCAATATAACTTCCATCGTTCTGAAGCCTAAGGGGATCCATTCACCATTTTCGTATTTGTCACCTATAACTAAAACTAAATAACGATCTCTCTCTAAAAAATCAGATACATTTTTAACGATCTTTTTAAATTTATTATAGAAATCTTCTTCGCTTTCTGCATTAGAGAGATCCTCCTTCAGATCACTAAATTTGATAATATCATAGTAAGGGGGATGCATTATAAGCAATTGGGCTTTTTCCTGCCCCATCTCAGCTAGAGCTTCTCCGATCTTATCCTTAACTTCGATAGATCCGCTATCTCCTACGATAACTTTAGTTTTAATATTGTAATTGTTAGTCTCTTGAGAGATCCTTTCTTCAGCAATTTTAGCTACTTGGGGATAGATCTCGACCCCTATGCCATTTCTTCCCAACCTTTTACACTCGATAAGAGTAGTTCCCGATCCCAAAAAAGTATCGAGCACCGTTTCTCCTCTTTTCGTGAATCTTAGGAGAGATTGAGTAGCGATCTGAGGAATAAAATTTCCCCAATAATCACCCTCATGCGCTCCGCTTTTATCACGCCCAGGAAATAACCACAGACTATCAGTTACTATCTCCGGGTAATCCTTCCATCTTTTAAGATCTATATCGTTAAGATAAGATGTTCTAGGTTTATAATCAGGCTCGTTATTCTTCTCTAAGATTTTAAAAGGTTCTTCTTCGGGGAAGAGTTCACCCTGTGATTCAGGCATAATCATCACCCTTCAGATTTCTAACTCTTCATAAGTTACTATTTCGATCTGGGAAACAGTCTTGTCAAAAAGCGATGGCTGAAGTTCTTCGTCTAATCTCTTGGCAGCCGATTTGCAATATTCCCTAGAGTTATCAATTAAAATAAAATTACGTCCTAACTTTTTTGCTACTAATCCAACTGTTCCAGAGCCAGCGAACATATCTAAGACAGTATTTCCTTTATAGGAGTAAAATTTAATCAACCGATAAGGTAATTCCTCCGGAAATGGTGCTGGATGACCAATCTTTTTTCTGCTTTCGGGAGCAAATACCCAGACACTGCGAGTATATTTCATAAATTCTTCTTTATCCAAGTCACAATTTTCAGGACTTCCTTCAAGTTTCCACTGGCCCTTGGAAAAGACAATAATGTATTCGTGGCGAGGAACGATATGGGGGTTGCTACAACTATTCCAACTACCCCAAGCGCAATGCTTCGCGGCACTGTGTTTATTCCAAATAAGTGTCCCTCTATAGAGCATTTTCAAATCAACACATTGTTGAATAAAGGCACTAAAAGCAGGATAAGTAATATTTTGCCTTTTATTTTCTCCCATATTTATACATAATCTTCCACCCTTTACCAAAACTCTCTTTGTTTCATTCCATACTTGTCCCATCCAATCGAGGTATTCGTTGTAGTCCATAAGGTCATTATGATCGCTGTAAGGTTTATTCAGATTATAAGGTGGAGATGTGATAACAAGATGCACTGACTCACCAGGTAACAGCTTTAATGTATCCAGCGCATCACCACAGACTATTTTATTGAGTGGTAACATAGTGATTACTCCTGATAGTCTAAAGGCTACAGGTTAAGCTTAAAATTATCCACCTTTGGAATCTACTTTATCCTCGGACTTCCTAAAATACCCCCACGAAGTTTTTAGAAGATTCTTCTCCTCGATATATCTTTGAGCTTTCTTCCTGAATTGGGTGAATAACTCCCTATCTCCCCAAAGCAAGATTCCATCCAATAACGCATCTAGGATAAGACCTCTATAAAGTAGAGAATCGACCTCCCCCTGGGTAAAGGCAACTATATCTACCCAAACAGGTTTATCCTTATTTATCAAGGCTAACCTCTCCCAATAATCATAAGGAAGTTCTGAGGCAACTAAGAATAGGTCGTAATCACTATATTTGCGGGGTTCACCTCTGGCTTGAGAGCCGAAGAGGAGAACGAACTTGATATCTAGTTTTAGAGATAAGCTATCTATAAATTCTCTAATATAGTCCGGGAGCTCTGGACTATCTTCTTCGCACATTTTACACACTCTCGAGCCTTAATTTCGTTATAGAACTCGTATGGTTTCCCGAAGGGAAAACTATTGGGGTAACGGGAGGGGATGTAATGTTGATCCAATTCCTGCGCTTCAGCTAATAGTGGTAAAAGCTCATTGATAGAGTTTAAGTTATAATTAGGGTCTCCTTTGATAAGAATAGTTACACTATGGATTCGCTGAATATCTTCATTTATCGCTATATGCAGAGCCTTAACAGCTTTTTCTCCTGCTTGTTGAGAGATGAAGCAAGCCCAGTTATAATTTCCTATTCTAGCGTTATCCTCCGCGACCTTGAGATCAAATTCGGCCTCCTCTAGCCATCTGAGAGCTTCATCCCGCGGATTCATTATCCATTCCCCCCCGCTAATCTGAAGATCAGGTGGTCTCCAATCTCCCTCTAGGCATTTTGCTAAGCATTCGTCTGAAGCTGAAATTTATGGGAATAAAGAATGCCCAACGCTTCTTGAAATCCGTGAGGATTCGGGAGAATATTGACTTATAGGAGTAGAACTCATGCCAAGCCCAGTTAGAACCGTTCTGTAGAGCCTCTACCGACATCTTCTTGGGAAGAAAGACTACATTGGATATAGTGTACTTCGACCAATCCCTATCGATTATTCTATTCTCCTTCTCAAGTTTATCGAATAAATCGGTCCCAGGGAACGGAGTGAGAATTCCAAACTGGGCGGCAGCTAATTTCATCTTCTTAGCGAATTCCACTGTTCTTTCGAAGACTGACACATCGTCTCCATCGAAACCGAAGATGAAGGCTCCTTCGATTCCAAGGCCATGGTCCTGGATCTTCTTGATCGAGGTTTCGAATTCTTCGACTTTGTTCACTTTGGACTTCCTCATCTCCTCGAGGTTCTCAGGTGATAGGGACTCTAATCCAATAAAGAGCCCCATACAACCGCTCTTGGAGGCTAAGGAGAGAAGTTTTTCGTCTTTAGCTATCGTTATCGAACTCTGACTTATCCACTTTATCTTTAGGGGGATCAATCTCTCAAAGAGTTCCTTAGCATAACGAGGATTACCAGTAATATTATCATCCACGAAGAGAACCCTATTACCCTTAATTGTCTCTAACTCTTTGATAACATCATCTACGGGACGATAGCGGAAGGTCCTCCCAAAGAATTTCGTAACAGCACAGAAATCGCAGTCGAAGGGACAGCCCCTAGTAGTCTGGACCACATTTGTCGTTAGATAACGTCTCTTTTTTAATAGATCCCTTCTGGGAATCGGTAGTTTATCTAATTTTGGTCTCTCGGAACAGTGGTAGAATTTCTTTAATTTCCCCTTTTTTGCATCCTCTATGACGTCTTTCCATACATCCTCTGCCTCTCCGATCACCACCGCATCGGCATGTTGAGCCGCCTCTTCGGGCATAAGGCTGGGATGGATCCCACCTAATACCACCTTTACCCCTCGCTTGCGAAATTCTTTAGACATCTCATAAGCTTTAGGAGCAGCAGGAGTCATAACTGTAATTCCCACCAAATCCACATCCTTATCGAAATCTACCTTGGATACCATCTCATCGGTCAGCGATACCTCCACATCTGGGGGAGTTAAAGCTGCCAATAGAGGCAAGCTAAGGGGTGGGAATATCGAAAAGTTGCTGATCGCATATTCTCTCCAACGAGGAGATATAATCTCTATCTTCATATCCTTCTCCTTTCAATTTAAATCTTACCAACGTATTACTAAAGATCCCCACGTCAATCCTGCCCCGAAGCCGGTGAGAACGAGGATATCTCCCTCTTTAATTCTATCCTCTTGTAAGGCTTCTTTTAGAGCAATGGGGATGGAAGCAGCCGAGGTGTTGCCATATTTGTGAACATTGGTGAAAACCTTGCTCATAGGCACTCCCAATCGATTGGCTGCCGCTTTAATGATGCGAATATTAGCTTGATGGGGGATCAGAAGATCTATGCCCTCTGGAGATATGGAGCATCTGTTTAAAGCTCGCAGGGATGATTCCCCCATAATACGAACTGCGAACTTGAATACTTCGTTACCACTCATTTTAACGAAATGGAGCTTCTCATCAACGGTTTTGTGAGAGGCTGGATATCTTGAGAGTCCACCTGGTAGCTTAAGAAGGTCCCCACCAGAGCCATCAGCTCCTAAATCGATTCCTAAGATACCCCTATCTCCCTCTACCTCTTCTAGGACGACCGCTCCTGCTCCATCGCCGAAGACAACACAAGTGGTTCGATCGGTCCAATCGGTTATCTTGGATAGGGTCTCAGCCCCGATGACCAAAGCCTTTTTGGCTAAGCCAAGCGCAACGAATTGAGCCGCACTAGCTACCGCGTAGATAAAGCCGGTGCATCCTGCTAGTAGATCGAAGGTCGCGGCACCTTTGGCTCCCAGACGATCTTGAACGATGCAGGCCGTGGCAGGAAACGCCATATCAGGAGTAGCAGTAGCTACTACAATAAGATCTATATCCTCCGCTTCCGCTCCGGCATCTTTTAAAGCATCTTGAGCGGCTATTGTGGCTAAATCGGAGGTAGCTATTCCATCCTCCGCTATCCTTCTCTCTTGGATTCCAGTGCGAGTGCGAATCCACTCGTCACTTGTATCAACCATCTTCTCCAAGTCAAAGTTGGTAATGATCTTGGTGGGAAGGTAAATTCCCACGCCAGATATTCCTACTCTTTTAACTTCGCCGTTCATTATCCCACCTTTACAATCGATCTTTTCGATATTCAATATGTTCACTACATCCCGTAGTTTTCTTCTATCTTCCGGACCCTTTCGATCCTTTCCCTTATCCTCGTTAAACCATCTTTTTCTATGAATTCACACGCTGCCCGCAGAGCATTCTTTATAGCCTTAGCATTCGATCTTCCGTGAGCGATAATGCAGGTCCCATTTACTCCTAATAGCGGGGCCCCTCCATATTCACTACTATCGAGTCTCTTCTTCAAGGCCCTTAATCTAGGGGCTAAAAGCGCTATCCCCAATTTAGATCTGAGAGTTCCCATATCTGAGGCTTCTCGCTTTAACACCCCGAACATTACCTCCCCTATGCCCTCCGCGAACTTCAAGACTATATTGCCAGTGAAACCATCACAGACTGCTACATCCACTTTGCCATGGGGGACATCCTTTCCCTCCACATTACCGATAAAGTTTGGTTCAGCTTTTTTAAGAAGCTCATAAGCGGCTAGAACTAGCCCGTTACCCTTTCCCTCTTCCTCACCCACGTTCAGAAGCCCAACCTTAGGCTTCTTCTTCCCGAATATTAACTCGGCATATACACTTCCCATAAGGGCAAACTCGACTAACTGAGTAGGCTTGCAGTCCATATTGGCTCCAGCATCAATTAAAATACAGATGTCGGTCAAAGTGGGCATTATAGCCGCTATCGCTGGTCGCTCAATCCCTTTGAGCCGGCCCAACTTAGTCAGAGCACTCACCATCGCCGCCCCGGTGCTTCCTGCTGAGATCATCCCCTGAGCTTCCCCATCTCTAACTAACTCTCCCGTAACCAAGATAGAGGCCTTCGGCTTACGTTTTATCGCTTTAGCTGGAGATTCATGCATCTCGATCACTTGGCTGGCGGGCGCTATCTCGATAGCCGATTCCGGATATTCATAGAGGTTAAGCTGGGATTTTATACCGTTCTCATCTCCAACCAAGATGATTTTTATCTCAGATCGCTCCCCTACGAAGTCAACTGCGCCCTTAACTATCTCCTGAGGAGCAAAGTCTCCTCCCATAGCATCGACTGCTAACCTCATTACCTTCACCTCATCACGGAGATTGGGAGAGAAAATATCCCCGAACTGAAACTCGAGTTTCGGTTATCCTTCCATATCAGATGATAAGTCACGCGACTTTTATAATTTCCCGACCATTGTAGTAGCCACAGGCCGGGCAGGCTCGATGTGATAATTTGGGTTTATGGCATTGAGGACATTCGCTGAAAGTTGGCACTTTTATCTTAGGATGTCCTCCCCTTCTTTTATCCCTTCTGGACTTAGAGACTTTCCTTTTGGGAACTCCCATTCTGTATTCTACCTCCCTTCAACGTCTATTCGGAATTATATCGACTATTTGATGATCTTGCTTCAATTTCACTATCCTATGAGGGGGATAGTATCCTCTAAGGGAGATATTGGCATAGACTATCGTCTCTCGACCAATGAGCGTCCCGGGGTTAGTCACGGTGTTACAGCCAGTCTGCACCCTATCTCCGATAATAGCCCCGAACTTAGTTAATCTGGTATCATATTCTCGACCGTTGATGAAGAGCTTAATATTTCTCTTCGTCACCTTTACATTAGAGAGTCTAGTCCCCGCTCCAAGATTAACTTCGTTTCCCAAGACGCTATCTCCCACATAAGCAAAATGAGGAGCACGGCTATGATTCAACATTATAGAACCTTTAACCTCGGTGGAATGTCCAATGATGCAATTATCTCCAATCAGAACATTTCCTCTAATATAAGCTCCATGGCGAATAAGGGTATTTTCCCCGATTATAGTGGGACCTTTTATATAAGCCCCAGGTTCTACTATCGACCCCTCTCCCAGATAGACCTCTCCTTCTATTATCGCTTGGGGCATAATTTTACCTTTTAGAGCAGATACCACCCGCTCCTTGATAAACTCGTCTCTTCTATTCAGCACCTCCCAGACATATTCGAGATCAGCAAACAATTCTTTATATCGAAAATCAGCAAGATCAAAGAAGCTTTGAGGATCTAACATTCTCACCTTCTCTTTCTTTTCAATCTAATAGCTCGGTTAATACCGCTAGACGAGGATCGATAGTTTCTCGTTTACAATCACACTCTTTTATATTTAGATTCTGGCCACATATCGGGCATAAACCCCGACAATCTTCTTGGCAAAGTGGCTTCATCGGTAGCTCTACTAACAAGCTACTTTCTACTTCATCTTGAAGATCTATCTCTGAATCTTCGTATAACCTTCTCTCCACTTCCTTATCCCGTTTACCGATCGATCCTAGATTACCCACATACTCACTGTTTATAGGAGCTTTCAAAGATAATACTACGGGAGATAAACAACGACTACAACTGACCTCTAACTCAGCCCAAACCCAACCGGTAACTAAAATACTATCTCCGGTACTTACTAAGGTGACATTGATACTAACTGGTTTATGGAAAGTGAGATATTCCTTTCTGTAGAATATAGTCTCCATTTCCTTAACGAATTTCAGATGGCGAGCTTCTCCTACCTCACTCTCCTCTAGCTCAGAGATGTCTATCTTTATCATCTCGTATCACCTCAAAATTACCTCATTATCAAAGAACAAATGAGGGCGATAGCTATCTAGGATAGAAATAATCCAAGTAAAGAATAGCATATTGTTTTGGACTTGTCAAGCCTATTTTTAGTATATCTTACTTCTTTCTCCCCAAACAATAAGCCCCTCCAGCACGTCGCTAGAAGGGCGCAAATCCACCTCTTAATAAATCCAGCGAACGAAAGTGGGAACGATCGCATCTACTCTCATTAGGAGAACTATGGCGGAAAGGGAGGGATTCGAACCCCCGGAGGCATGGAAGCCTCAGCGATTTTCAAGACCGCCCCAATAAACCACTCTGGCACCTTTCCACCATATATTATATCATCGAAAGGGGAGTTTGTCAAATTTTTTTTAGATAGCGAATCCCAATTCCTCTAATCTTTTTCTTCCTTCCTTATCGAACTTTCCTCTCTCGCCATCGGTTAGGTTTCGCAAAGGTGAGCGCGATGTGCCTCCTTCTATCCCCCGCCAATATAACGCCCTCTTCAATAGAGGAAGATCTCCCTTAACTACCTCTTCTAATTCGAAGATCTTCTGCTGATAAGCTAAGGCGCCCTTGTAATCACCAGCTTGAAACCTCTCATATAGGGCTACGTAAGGCTCTGGAAATGCGCTCCCAACTCCCGTTACTGCTCCTGCTCCTCCATGGGCTAAATTCGAGAGAAAGAGGGTATCAGCTCCTGAGATCACTCGGAAATCTTCTTTCTCCACTCTTAGATAATCCAATAGCTTTTGGAAAGAACCACTGCTATCCTTTATCCCCACTATATTAGGAAAGTCCTTTGCCAGACGCTCGAGTGTTTCAAATCCCAAATCATTACCTGTAAGTTGGGGGATATTATAGATATAGATATAGGTATCTTCAACTGCCCCCGCGATCTGTCCGTAATAGTCGTAAAGAGCTTCTTGGCTACACTTGTAGTAAAATGGGGTCACGACTCCTATACCTGATACCCCTAAGCTAACGGAATGGCGAGCTAGCTCTAAAGTGTCTTGAGCGGTGATAGCTCCTACATGCATTACAACTCTGGTCTTATCTCCCACCTCATCTATAACTGTCTCAGCTACCTTTTTACGCTCCTCTATCGAGAGAAGAGGTCCTTCTCCTGTAGAGCCACATACAAATAATCCATGCACCCCCTTATCCACTAGAAAGGCACAAAGCTTCCTTACAGCCTTATAATTGACCTCCTGGTTCTTATCAAGAGGAGTAAGCATCGCGGGGTTTACTCCCCTCATCTTTTTATCGTTATCCAATCCTTTTGACATCTCCTTTCCGTTATAATTAATATCAATAATTCAACTCAAGCCTCTTGCCCTCTTTGGATGCTCTATAGGCAGATAAGATGGTCTGGAGGGTTAGTTTTGCCTCCTCGGGTTTAACGATCGGTTCTTTATCCTGTAGAATACAATCCACAAAGTGATTCACACCTCGTCCCACAGAATATTCCCACCAAACCGGATTGTGTTCGACTTCTAGGTATTGAGGAGAACCCTTATCCTTTACTATAAAGAGGGGCTTCTCCGCTTCATTGCAGATGTGGATAGAACCGTTTGGGCCATATATGTCCTTCCTCTCACTCCATACATCAGAGGTTGCGGCATAAGTTACTACCACTTCAGCCATAAAATTATCGGGAAACTCCAGAGTGACGGTGGAGCAATCATCAGCTTTATTCTCAGCAGTTACGACTAACCTCTTCATAGTAGCCGTTACTGCGTTGGGTAGGCCGAAGAAGTAGTGCATCAGATCGATGAAGTGCGTTCCAGTATCCGCCATAGCTCCTCCCCCAGCCTTATCCCAGGTTCCCTTCCAGCTATTTGGATCATCCATTCGCCACATCTCATTTCCGATACAGACTGCTAGGCAGAAGAAGGGTTTGCCTATCTCTCCGTTGTTCAATAATTCCTTTGCCCTCTGGTGAGCAGGGAGGAAGCGCTGATTTAGAGCTACGAAGAAGCGTCTCCCCTTCTTCTCCGCGGTGGTTATCATATCATCAGCCTCTTCAATAGTCATAGAGATCGGCTTCTCTAAGATAACATCTTTGCCAGCTTCAAAGGCTTCTAAGGTGACTTGGTGATGGAGGAAGTGAGGGAGACATATATCAACTACTTGAATGGATTTATCCTCTAGGAGATAGTGATAATCGGTTGTGATCTGGGAAACTTCATATTTATCAGCGAGAGCCTTAGCCGCTTTCTCGCTTAGGTCAGCTATGCCGGCTATCTGAACATCTTGACGCTTCAAATAGGCATTTACATGGACTCTGCTCACTCCTCCAGCCCCGATGACGCCGATCTTCATATCAATCCGCTCCTTTCCAACTCTAATCTCTTTAATTCCTCCAGATTGCGCTTCATACTCTCTATCCCGTCTCTAGCCATATCCCAATCACAATGATCACTCTCCACCTCAGATGAATAACCTCTCTGCTTTACAATGTCTTTACTCTCGAATTCCTCGAAACCCATCTCATATTTCTCTTCGAGGTGGCGATTGATAAGCTCATACCGATTCAAACGCTTTATTACCTCGTTCTTTAGAATTTTGATGAGCTTATCGTTAAGATCTCTCCCTGACTCAAGTTTATCTAAGATCTTTATTATCTTATCTGCTATAATAGGCAACTGCCTCACCTCTTTAGGTCAGTTTCTCTCCCTTTTTCTCCTCCTCATACTTCTTCCTTCTCTCCTTCATATAGGTAGGAACTGGAACATCCCACCAACCAGCGACCTTACCACCAGAGTAAGGGAATTCCCTATTCACCATTACCTCAATGACCGCGGGCTTGCCAGAGGCGAAAGCTCGCTCTAAAGCTGGCTTTACCTCCTCCGCCCTCTCGATCCTCTCTCCATAAGCTCCGAAGGCCTCGGCTATATCCGCGAAGTTTGGGGTATAGAGATCACCGCTGTCCTTAGCAAATTCGGTCGCCATCGCTTTATCATCTCCATATACAGCCATCTGGAGGTCTTTGATAGCTATCCAACCGATGTTGTTTAAAAGAGCTATGACTATCGGGATATCATATTGAACTGCGGTAGCTAATTCATGCAGAGCCATCAGCATATCACCATCCCCGACTACTCCGATTACCGGGGTATCGGGCGCGGCTAACTTCGCTCCCAGGGAGGCGGGAAGGGTAAAGCCCATAGTGGAGAAGCCACCAGTAGTCAGATTAGTCTTGGGCTTAACGAAACAGTATTCCTGAAATACCTGAGCTTGAGCATTGCCCGAGGAGGTAACTACAATAGCCTCTTCGGGAAGAAACTCCTGAAGTTCCTTAATAAAGCGGGAGATAGTCACCGGAACTCTATCGGAGTAACGGAACTCGCTGATCATTCCAAACCACTCTGCTTTGAGATCTTGGATCTCCCGGTAATAATCTGTGTTCATATAATCCTTGGGATCAGCGTTCCCTTTTAGCCAAGTGGCTAACTCCCTAAGCGCTTGTTTAGCATCAGCGATTATTCCCACTTGAACAGGGTAGTTTTTGCCGATCTCCGCAGGATCAAGGTCGATATGGATCAACTTAGTGGGAGGAATCGAGAAGCTCACTCCGTGCTTATAGGAGGAGGTGGTTTGATCGGCAAAGCGACATCCCACCGCTAGAAGGACATCTGCCGATGAGCTCAATTTGTTTCCGCAATAGGTCCCCTTAGAGCCGGGATGCCATCCATATAAAGCATGATCCTCGGGGAAAGCACTTTTACCCATCACGGTAGTTACTACCACCGCTCCTAAGAATTCCGCTAGTTCCTTAAGTTCATCCCAAGCCCTGGCGATTATAACTCCCCCTCCAACTAGGATAACAGGGCGCTCCGCTTGAAGAAGGAGTTCGCCAGCTTTCTCGATCTGGTCGGGATCGGGTCTGGTCACTCCTGGGGGATGCCTCCCCACCGGATCGGGGATATTCACCTCCGCAGAGTCGCATTGAACATCCATAGGCAGATCGATTAGGACAGGGCCTCTTCTTCCCCCTAACATCTGGTTGAAAGCGCGATGCAATACAAAAGGTAGTTGATCTACTCTTGTCACCTGCCAATATCTCTTGACGAGCGGCTCTAATACTCGAGGGAAGTTAGCCCAATGTCCTCGCTCGATCTCCTGAAGCACTCCTCGTCCAAACATATGAGTATGAGTGTCTCCAGTTAGAGCCAGCACTGCGGTGGAATCGACATAAGCTGTGGCTAATCCGATCGCGGTATTTATAGCACCCGGCCCTATGGAGGTGAATACCGCTAGAGGTTGTCCACTTATTCTATAGTAGGCATCAGCCAAGTGGACAGCACTCTGCTCATGGCGCACCTGTAGTATCTTAATTTTATCTTCACGTCCGCGAAAAGCATCTACTAATCCTAAATTTCCGTGCCCAGGGATTCCCACCAGATAGGGAACTTTTTCCCTTATAAGATACTCCGCTATTATCTGTCCTCCAGTAAGTAACATTATAATCCCTCCATATTGTTCGCAACTAAACGTGATATATCGTATTCACTCTCTACTTCGGTAAAGGCTATAAGTAATTCTAAATCCTCCTGCTCCTGGGGAGAGACTATTATCTCCGAGGATAAAGTTAGAAGCTGATCCCTATCTTCATCCGAGATGTAAGGTGAGACTTCGATCTCCCCTATATCTTCCTCCAGAAGATCATATTCATCCTCATACAATTCCTCCTCCTCAAAATCGAAGGTATCATCCGAGGAATCGACCAACCGTTTGGTAGCGAATAAACCTTCCCTTTTGTTGGGATAGATATCTATATTTGTCATCAATGCAGAGATAAATTTAAACATCATCTGCAAATATCTGGCAAGATTTTCCTCCCCTTTATCTCGAACGTCATCGATGAATTTGGAGAAAGTGTTGAGAAAGGTTTTATCAAACTTCTCCAGATTTTCCTTAATCAGAGATTTCATCATACTAGGTGTAGAGGCATTAGCTATCTTCTCAATTAACCTTTTAGCTTGTCTAGGCGTCATTATATATATCTCTCTTCTCTTGATTGTTCTTGACAGAAATCGTTATAGATAGTATAATTATTGACGTTATAATTTGTTATACATCCAAATTATAGCATTTGAAATCGCCATTTGTCAAGTTTTTTAAATAGGAAAAGAGGTTGATGATCATCGAAGGAACTATAGTAAATATCATTACGGTAGTAGCTGGAAGTTTGATAGGATATTTCTTCAAGCGGCATCTCAGCCTAAACATCCAGCAGATTTTGATGCAGGGCTTGGGATTATCTACGATATTAATTGGACTAAAGATGGGCTTTGAGACGGAGAATCTATTAATAGTTATATGTAGCTTAGTTATCGGAGGAGCAATAGGAGAGGTGTTAATGATAGAGGCAAGATTAGAGAGGATAGGAGATAATTTGAAGGAAAGATTCGGCAAGGGAGAGGGGAGGTTTACCGAGGCTTTTTTAACAGCCAGCTTAGTATATTGTGTAGGAGCTATGACGGTGCTGGGCTCCCTACAGGATGGATTAGGAGAGACTCCTGTAATCCTCTACACTAAATCTATGCTTGATGGAGTCGCCGCGATCGTCTTCACCTCCACCTTGGGTATAGGAGCTATCTTCGCCGCTTTAACGATTCTCGTATATCAAGGGTTGTTGACCCTCTTCGCCAGCTTCTTAAAACCGATATTAACTGACGCTATGATCAGGGAGATGACAGCCGTGGGAGGGCTATTGATAGTGGGGATCGGGATTAACCTTTTGGATATCAGGAAGATCAAGGTTGGAAATTTACTTCCGGCTATTTTAATAGCGGTATTAATAGTAGCGATAATCGGATTATTTGGAGGGTAGAAAATGGGCTATAGCATAACTCGTTTTTATAGAGCGGGGAAGAAGAAGTTATTCGATGAGATAGATGAGCTAATGAGGAATAGTGGCTATGATCTGAAGGATTTTGATGATAGAGGAGGGGTATTGAAAGTTCGATATATCGAGCCGATCGTAACTTTCTTCGAAGGATGGATAGAGATCACTATTACGGATTATGACCTTATATATTCTTCAGTCCTTCCAACTGAGAAGATATACCAGGTCGAGTTGGCTTGCGATGATACCAGGAGAAAGGAAATGATGGAAATAGTGGTGGAGAGATTGAAAAAATACGAGAAAGCGGATTGAGATCGAGTCGATCTTATGGTATAATAGGTTATGATCGCGTGTTTCGAGAGTTATGTTCCGAAGCGAGATGTTGCTTTAAGTCTTTAAGGAAAGAAAGGAGTTTGAGATTATGAGTTTATCAAGTAGAGCAAGAAATTTAAATCCTTCTCCGACTTTGGCTATGACTACCAAAGCGGCGCAGATGAGAAGGGAGGGGATAGATGTAATCAGCTTCAGTGCGGGGGAGCCCGATTTCGATACTCCTGATAATATCAAACAGGCCGCGATCGAGGCTATCCAGAGCGGATTTACTAAATATACTCCTGTTGCAGGGACTCCTGAGCTTAAAGAAGCTGTATGTAAAAAATTTGCCAGAGATAATGGACTGAATTATGAGCCCTCCCAGGTGATAGTTTCTTGCGGAGGTAAACACGTGATCTATAACGCTCTTCAAGTGCTTTGTGAGGAGGGAGATGAGGTGATAATCCCCTCTCCTTATTGGGTGAGCTATCCTGAACAAGTTAAGCTAACTTCTGCAACTCCAGTGATAATCGAGACCAAAGAGGACAAGGAATTTCGCTTGGATACGAAAGCCTTAAAGCAGAAGATCACCGATAAGACAAAGGTGATGATTCTCAACAGCCCTTGCAATCCCACTGGAGCGGTTTATGATAAGAATACCTTAGAGCAGATCGCCGAGTTAGCGGTGGCGAAGGGTATGTATGTGATCTCCGATGAGCTATATGAGGAGATAATCTATGATGGGAATGTCCATTATAGTATCGCCTCCTTCGGAGAGGATATCAAGAATCTGACGATAATGGTCAACGGGGTATCGAAAGCTTATGCTATGACTGGTTGGAGAATCGGTTATGGTGTGGGACCTGAGGAAGTGATCAAAGCTATGAGCAAGTTACAGGGTCAAAGTACCTCTAATCCTACCTCTATCTCTCAGAAAGCGGTGATAGAGGCGCTAAATGGTCCTCAGGACACGATCGAGATGATGGTAGCTGAGTTCGATAAGAGAAGAAGGTATATAGTTGATAGGGTCAACGCGATACCGGGTATAAGCTGTCTGCTTCCCAAGGGAGCGTTCTATGTATTTCCGAACATAGCAGAGTTGAAGGGGAGGAAGTATAAGGGTGAGACTATAACTAACTCCTCTCGTATAAGCGATTTCCTCCTTGAGGAAGCTAGGATAGCGACAGTTCCCGGAGTTGGTTTTGGGGCTGACGATTATATAAGGATATCCTATGCTACCTCTATGAGCAATATAGAGAAGGGATTAGATAGGATGCAAGAGGCTCTTAGGGAACTTGAGTAAAACTTGAGTAGAATACAACTTTGCTAATAAACTCCTCTAGTTCTATGGTCAACTGGAGGAGTTTCAGTATATCACAAAGTTAAGATTTTATTCACTGACAAATCCATTTTGCGGTTAAAAATCATCGAACTTTTTAAATTAGGAGGGTATAAATTGAAAAAAGTATATATAATAGCAACTATCATTGTGATAGTAGTAGGTATAGGCTCCTCTGTTGTCCTATCTAGGTGTAGTGGATCTATGACTAATACAGAAATAATCAAGCTCCCTGAGCCAAAGTTCGACAGCACTACCTCTGTCGAAAAGGCTTTGCATGAGAGGAGATCGATCAGAGATTATAAGGATGAGCCGTTAACGCTTGCCGAGGTTTCCCAGCTCCTTTGGGCTGCCCAAGGAATTACCAACCCAAGAGGTTTTAGAACAGCACCTTCTGCCGGTGCCCTTTACCCGCTTGAGGTTTATGTGGTGATAGGGGAGGTAGAGGGTCTAACCCAGGGTATTTATAAATACAAACCTGATGAGCATGAGCTGGTAAAGGTTGCCGAGGGAGATAAAAGAGCTGAGATGTCCGCTGCTGCACTCGGACAGTCTAGCGTCGAAGATGGGGCTATAAACATCATATTTTCGGCGGTTTATGAGCGGACAACTAGAAAGTATGGAGATCGAGGCTATAGATATGTTTTTATGGAAGCTGGTCATTCAGCCCAAAATGTTTATCTACAGGCAGTTTCCTTGGGGCTCGGAACGGTGGTTGTTGGAGCTTTTGAGGATAATAGGGTGAAAAAAATTATAAATATGCTAGACGAGGAGAGTCCTTTGTCTATAATGCCTGTAGGGAGAAAGTAGGTGAAAGAAGCCTGAAAATGAAAAGAGTTAGTAGAGATAAAACTGTTCCTGTTGATAAAAGGTATAGGATTAAAGAGCCAGTTGCTGAAGTTGATCTTGAAGAGAGTTTCATTATAGAGACAATTAATTTCAGAACACCAATTATATACTCACCAGATGATGCAAACCCGAAGGAATACAAGGAAAGAGAGGAGACTGGTCCCATTTATATTAATGGGATTAACGCGGGAGATATCATCCGAATTCATATTGAGAATATAAAGCCGGTGGGACATGCCAGCGGAGGTTGGTATAATGATCCTCAACAGAATTCTTTCCTGGAAATAGAGAATGACAAAGTTTATTTCCCAGGTGGGATATGGGCAAGAAAAGAAATGATGATAGGCGATATTTACGTTACACCTGCTTCAATGGTTCTAAATCCCTGGGATAATGGGGGCAACATGGATTTTAAAGACATTTGCCCTGGTAATAGTCTTTGTCTCAAGGCGGAGTATGCGGGTGGACTCCTGGTTTTAGGAGATGTGCATGCCTGCCAAGGCGATGGTGAGATACTTGGACTTGGGGCGGAATGTGCCGCTGACGTTCAAATTAAGATAACAAAGGAGGAGAGATTTCGATCTGAGCGACCATTGATAATCAAGCAAAACTCGTATGTTTGTATTGCCTGTCGAGAAAGCTATGCGGAAGCGAGGGATTTAGCTGCTGCTGATGCTGCGAAGATCCTGAGAGAGTTAGCAAAAATCACCGAAGGTGAGGCTGAATTATATTGCAAGACCGTTGGGGATTTAAGGAATGGCGCTGTTTGGCCGATGGGCTTAAAAGAAGTGCATAATATTCCTTTAGTAGTTGGATTAGAAGTGCCTACACCATTTTTAAAATAAGAGAGAAAAAGTCCGCTGATTATCAAAGGAATAAACTCCTCTAGTTGCCTATAAAAACTAGAGGAGGTTTTATTTTGGATTGACAGGAGAGATTATATTTGCTATAATTATCGCAAAGTTTCTCGTTTCAATTATAAATGCTATCTAGGAGGATGAAAATGGTGGCGGAGGTCTTAAAGATAGGGGCATTCCTTTGCGGATGTGATAAAACTATATCGGAAATATCCGATAGCTTATGTGATTATATATCTACTCTTCCCCAAGTTGAACATATAGCTAAGGTAGAGGATTTCGATTCTGAAGAGGGACGAGAGGCGATAAAATCAGCTATTAGGGATAAAGGATTGAATCGCATAGTTGTTGCGGGCTATACTCCTAAAGTGGCAGAGCAAGTTCTCTCTAATATATTAGTAGAGGCGGGACTTAATCCCTATCTCTTCTCTTCTGCTAATATCGTAGAGCAATGTAGTCGGGTGCATAGGGATAAAGAGAAGGTCTTGGATAAAGCTAAAAGGCTTATCTACGCGGCTTACAGAAGAGCTTGCCTTTTAGAGCCTCTGGATAATCAGGAGATAGAGGTGATCAAGAGAGTGTTGATTCTGGGGGGAGGGATCGCCGGTATCCAAGCCTCCTTAGAGCTATCCGATCTAGGATATGAAGTGATCCTTGTGGAGAGAGAGGCAGAATTAGGAGGTAAAATGGTAAAACTCTCCAGCCTCTATCAACTAGATACTAAACCAAGCGAGTTGCTCGAAAGTAAGATAAAGGAGATAAACAGGCGTGATAATATAAGAGTTCTAACCGACAGCGAATTATTATCTTTAAAAGGTTATGTGGGGAATTTCAAAGCCGAAATCGTTAGGAATGAAGCCCTCTTCGAGGTAGGAGCTGTCATCATTGCAACTGGCTTTGACACTTACGAGGATGGTTATAGCGCGAAGCTCTCAGAGGTAATAATGACTCAATTCCAATTTGAGGAGAAGTTAAAAGAGGGACTGAAAGTTAAGGAGGGGAGTTGTATCTGTTTCCTCCTGGATAGCATCGATTATGGGACTAAATTATCATCTATGACCGCTTTGAAGAACGCCCTTTTCCTTAGAGAGCAGTTCAACTGCGAAATATTTCTTTTATATCGTAATATGAAAGTGGCCGAGGAGGGATTAGAGCGATTATACCAAAGGGTAAGGGATAGTGGCGTTATGCTTTGCAAATATGAGGAGGAACCTCGTCTCCTAGGTGAAACTAGCATAAGATTTAAAGATCTCCTAGTGGGAGAGGAACTCAGATTGGATTATGATCTCCTGATCCTAGCAGAGAGGATAGGTCCTAGCAGGGACTTTGAGGAGTTAGGAGATATATTAGATATAGCTTATGATGAGGAAGGCTTTTACCCAGAGGACGATATCTATTTATTGCCTTATAACTCCAGTCGAAGGGGTGTCTTTCTAGTAGGAGGATGTCGCGGCTCGAGAAGCGTTACTCAAACGATGTTCGAAGTAAGTTCAACTGTCTCCGAAATACACTCCTTATTGTCCGAAGGGAAGACAGTTATCACTATGGACAAGGCGATCGTGGATTCAGAGAAGTGCACTTTCTGCCTTACCTGCTATCGCACTTGTCCTCATAGCGCAATAGTTCTTGACTATGAGGAGCAGGCAGCTAGGATAATAGAGGCGGCTTGTCAGGCCTGCGGGATATGTGCTGGAGAGTGTCCAGCTAAGGCTATACAGCTGAGACATTATACTGACGATCAGGTAATAGCTCAGCTAGAGATAGCTATTACCTGAGGATTTTGAGGAGGAAACAAGATGGAGAATATAAGAGAAGAGCTAATTGAAAGTTTGAGGAATATTGAGCCTTCAGAGGATATCAATAGGAGTTTTGCTATACTTCTCAAGACCTATGCTGGGGAGAAGAAGAGATTTTTTCGATCCATAGTCGCTTATTATCAGAAGCGCTATGGGATGTCATCAGATGAATTTTATAAGTCTAGGATAGAAGGTAAAGATCATAGTTGGGATGATGAGGAGACTTATTCCGATTGGGTATCAGCAGAGCAAATAGTTGAAAGTATGAATAGGGAGATAGAGAAGCTTGAGGTAGTAATGCATGATACGGGATAATATAAATAGGGAGGTATAATCTGTGAAAATAACTTTCGCCCATATGGGCAATATATATATACCCTTAAGAGCTATTCTAGAGAGGCTAGGGGTGGATTATCTGATCCCTCCTCCGATAACTAAGAAGACCTTGACCATAGGGGTCCAAATGGGACCGGAGTTCGCATGCTTTCCCCTCAAGGTCAATCTCGGTAACTTCGTTGAGGCTCTGGAGTTAGGAGCAGATTCGATAGTTATGGCTGGGGGAATAGGGCCCTGTCGTTTTGGCTACTATGCTCAGGTGCAGAAGAAGATCCTGGAGGATTATGGCTACAAGTTCGATATGTATATCCTCAACCAAAATCCAATGGTAATAGTAAATAAGATCAGGGAGATCACCGGGCTAAGGATCACTTGGCTGGATATGATAAGAGATTTCTCCTTCGGTTGGAAGAAGCTGAAAGCGACTGAGGAGATGGAAATCTTAGCCCATAAGATCAGACCCTATGAGCTTAAGAGGAGGGATACGACTAAAGCTTATAGGAAAGCTCTAAAGTTGATAGATGATGCCGAAACTGATGAGGAGGTCAAAGAGGCTGGGGATAAAGGACGAGAGCTTATGAATAGCGTTCCAACTAGAGAACCTCGCGAGGGTGCTTTGAAGGTGGTGATTGTAGGAGAGATTTATACGGTCCTTGAGCCTTTTGTGAACTTCGATTTGGAGATCAAGCTGGGGGAGATGGGGATAGAGGTAGAGCGAATGGTATATTTGAGCCACTGGCTAGAGGGATTAGTCCCTATTATCGGAGGTAAGCAGAAGAGGAAGGTATATAAAGCGGCTCGTCCCTATCTCAAGTATCCGGTGGGAGGAGAAGGAATGGAATCTATTGGTAATACTGTCCTCTATGCCAAACGAGGCTTTGACGGAGTCATCCATCTCTTGCCCTTCACTTGTATGCCAGAGATTGTTGCGAGGAGCATCCTTCCCAAGGTGAGCAGGGATTTCGATATACCGGTGATGACCTTGATCCTGGATGAGCAGACCGGTGAGGCTGGATTAGTGACCAGAGTGGAAGCCTTCATCGATCTTATGGCGAGAAAGCGTGATATTAAGATTACCAGCGGAGCTAAAATTCCTCCCGCGATATTTGATCCCTCTCGTTAGGAGGCGAGTTGATGTATATAGACTGGTATAAAGACGATCGTTTCTTCGGAGAGGATTATCTAAAATTATACACACCGCTTCTTACTGAGGAACGCACTCTTGGGGAGATCAATTTCATAGATGAGGTATTAGCGCTTCCGTCAGGCGCTCGTATTCTCGATCTATGCTGTGGGCATGGCAGGCATAGCCTCAAATTGGCCCAGAGAGGATATAGGGTGACAGGACTGGATATTACTCCTCTATTTTTGGGAGTGGCTAGGGAAGAGGCGGCAAAAGCAGGGGTGGAAGTTGAATTTATCGAAGGTGATATGAGGGAGATCCCCTTCGAGGATGAATTTGATGCAGTGATCAATATATTCACCTCCTTTGGTTTCTTTGAGAATGAGGAGGAGGATTTTAAGGTAATAAAGCAAGTCGATAAGGCGCTCAAGGATGAGGGGAAATTCATACTTGATACTATCAATAGAGAGAGGATCTTAGCCAACTTCATGCCCAAGGATTGGGAGAAGTTCGAGGATGGGACTTTGACTATAACTGAGAGGACTTTCGATCATAAGAGAAGCATGGTTCATTGCTGTATAGCTATGTTAAAGTCAGATGGAACTGAAAAGGAGATGGTTCATTCTCTCAGATTATACACTTTGCGGGAGTTCGTCCTTATGTTCAAGAGAGCTGGTCTCGATATCTCGGATGTATATGGAGACTTCGACCAGAGCAAATATAGCTTGAAGAGTAGGCGTATGATTATGTTAGCTGAGAAGGGGTATGATCTGGAGTGATAAATATAGGATGAATTTGAGAGCTATATGGATATGAAATATATCCCCGGAGAGCGAAAGTTCTCCGGGGAAATTGAATTTCGGAGGGGAGGACTCTTATATGGCGATAGAGCTATTCACTGAAGATATGTCGGGGGAGGTTATAAAGCTTTGGAATAGGAGTATCGGAGATGATTTTCCACTAAGCGAGAGGCTCTTCAAACAGAATATCTTCACCGATCCCGATCCTAAGAGATTGAGGGGATTAGTCGCTAAGGAAGGGGATAGGATAGTCGGCTTCATATTAGCGAAGGGATGTTTGAAAGAGGCAGGAGAGAGGGAAGATCAGGGGTGGATAAGCATAATGCTGATCGATCCAGAGCATACGGGGGAAGGGATTGGAACGGAGTTATATTCTCAGGCGGAGGGTTTCCTCCGAGAGCGAGGAGCTAGGCGACTCTCATTAGGAGGAGATTTTTTCCACTTCTTCCCCGGAGTTCCGACCAAGTTCACCTCTGCTATGGACTTCTTTGAGAAACAAGGATACGAGAGAGGAGCAGAAGCCTATGATCTAGCGAGATCGTTGGTCGATTATGAAACTCCTGCTTATGTTTATGAGGCTATTAAGGATAAAGTGGATTTGACCATTCGTAATTGCCGAGAGGATGAGAAGGAGGCTTTATTGGACTTTCTAGCGGGAGCCTTTCCCGGACGGTGGTATTATGGGAGTAAGCTATTTTTAGAACGGGGAACAGCCGCGAGCGATTTCTTGATAGCGTTGGAGAAGGAGAAGATAATAGGATTTTGTCATATTTATCATCCAGGGTCGAAGATGATCATCGGTCCTAATGTCTATTGGTCGAAGTTGCTAGGCGAGAATTACGGGGGTTTAGGACCAATGGGGCTGGATGCTGAGAAGAGAGGAAAGGGAATAGGATTAGCTCTCCTCGCTAGGTCTGTAGAATATCTGAGATCTTTAGGAGTGGAAAAGATGGCTATCGACTGGACTGGTCTATTGTATTTCTACGGTAAATTGGGATTCGAAGTGTGGAAGGAATACACCCATATGTATAAAATCCTTGAATAAGGTCTGCCGAAGGTGCAGGTCTTTTCTATATGCTGGTGTTAGTTTCGCATCACTTATTTATATACTTGACATAGAGTCTTAACTTGGATATACTAATATATATCAATTCAGAAAAGAGGGGTCTTTATGAGAATCACGCTGGAGCTTCACATCGCTAACATCACAGGGGCGAAAAAGATGCTCGAAAGCTTAGAAGCTAAACCTGGTATATCAAAATTAACTCTGAATGAATACATCCGAACTAGTCAAACTGATAGACAGGGCAGAGCTAAAATTCAGATAGAGCATGACACAACCCCAATGCAGATAGCTTTGTGGCTAGAAGGATTAGATTGTAGGATTAATAAGCTGGGTTTAAAGTTGATTAGAGCCACAAAACTATAGGGCAGTGAGTAAAAGCTATCGTGGTTGTAGTGGATATGTCTTAGGGAATATAGTTATTTGGCATACTCCAACGACCTTCAGTCATTAGAGTATGCCAATTTGCTCTCCTTGCTAAAAAGCTGGAACTACTCCCTTATGAATCCTGATCTCGCCCCCAGCCAGGTAAATTCAAACCGTTTTCCATTGGGATAATTAACGACTTCTCCATCTATACTGCCCCAAACTAAACCAAATTGAAAATCTCCGTCATTGTCCGAGCCTATCTTAGTATATGCCTGAACCTCCATGTTAAGGTAGTCCTCATCAAGCCCTTCCATCTCATAAATATGATATGTTCCTAAAGTCCATATGGGCAGTGGATCGTGTGTCGCTGGATCGCCAAGCTATGCAATGGGCCGCAAAATTCTTCAGAGCACCGCTCTTGATTATGATAGCCTCTACCCGAAATACGGTTGCATACATAGTGAGGAGTGAGATTACATCCAGTAGCGACCGATAGCCAGATAATCCTGATATGTCGATGTATATCTTAGTGAACTGCTTTCCTAGATCAAGCGCTGCTCGGACATCAAAAGCATCAAGAACCTCGAAATGAAGGTCCGGATGCCTCTCTCTTGCCCGTTGAATACATTCACTACTGATATCCGTTCCTATCACTTCTTTGCAATGCGGAGCTATGAGCTTTGTAGTCGTTCCCCACTCGCACCCAATCTCCAGCACCACATCATTTTCATTGACCCAGACTGGAATGGTCTCGCGATATTCCTTGACATTTCGGGTGGCAACGAACTTGGTATTTAGCCTGAATTGTCTCTCGTTCACTACAATATACTCCTTATTAGAGTTGCCCAATAGAGTGCTGGCTTAATTTCATATAACATCTCCGCTGTTTGTGAAACCCAAGGGATTTGAGTCGAACGAAGTGAGCCACAAACGGCGTGTTATATGAAGTCGCCTACCAATATTGGATTGAATAGTTTAATGCTATGCTAAGGTCAAACTTCTCTCCAGACTTCTCTGACGTATCTCATCCCCTCTACAATGCCCTCTCTCCCTTTTGTGCCACCTGCTTCCAGCGAAATCCACCCGTCGAAGTTAGCTGACTTCAATATCTTGAATATCTCGGCAAAGGGAACGCAGCCTTCCCCAACAACTTGATGTTCGAGCTGCTCATCTCTATCACTAGCGTGGACGTGGATGACTCTTTCCTTGACGATCTCCGCAAGTTCGACAGCACTATCTCCCGACTCCATGGGATTTGATGTGTCCAAGTTGACCTTCAACCGATTATCGTTGACAAGGGCCAGAATCTTTGTAAAATCTTCCACACTCGTTCCGATTTGAGGATGATCTTCTAGCGCAAGCATCACCCCTTTTTCTTCTGCATAGTCGAGACTCCTCTTCAGGCAATCCGCCACATTGCCTAGGGCTTCCTCCTGGTTACAATCCTGAGGCCAACTACCCGCCGTTACTCTTACAATGTTGGTGCGAAGGATAACAGCCGCATCGACATCTCCTCTTAGGGATTCAATCTGCTTGAGTCGCTCTTTCTCCGAAGGAGATGCAAGTTGTCCGTAACTGGTAAACATTGAGATTTCTAGCCCAGCCCGGTTTATCTCATCAGCGAGCTTCTCTAGAAAGCTATGTTCGGTAGTTTTCAAGTAGGGACGATACACCTCGATGCCATCGAGACCTATATCCGCTGCCATTTTTATCCACTCACTAAGAGACATCTTCCCCGTGCGAATGATATCGTCAAAGAAGCAAATGGGTATACAACTTACTTTCACAATTTCTGTCCTCCTTTTATTCTCTTTGCTTTAAACTAAGCTAACGATTTCATATAACTTAAAATGATGAGCAACTTCGTTTATGCACGACTCTAGGTGAAGCCTAAAATTGTAACTTTCGATTATCGCCATCAATTCAGTATTGACCAATATTCTATATAGAGATCGCTCTATTTTTGTTATCTTCAAAATGTTTCTTCTAAGCGACCTTTTCTTTCACAGTTTTATTCTCAGGTTTAGCCTCCTCTCTAGTTGAATCTTCTCCAGTTTTCGCTGCAATTCCGCCCAATAGGGATGATCAGATGAGAAGGCGATCTGCCTGTACTGTCCTGTCACCTCAGGGAAATGATGCTCCAATATGCCCCGAACGTTCTGCCAGTTTCGGTCTCCCTCCCCTTCAATGCTCAGAGAGTAGATCCAGATCGTGTCAGCGTATGGCGCTGTCATTTCGATAAGCGACTCTACATCGGTGATGAAAGGCATCACTGGACTAATCAGCGTGTAGGTTTCGAGGCCTGCATCTTTCAACTTCTTGAGGGCTTCGATCCTCCTTTCATTGGGCGGAGCGTTGGCCTCGAATAGCCGTCGAATATGATCGTCCTGAAAGGCAATCGAGATACCCACCGATGAGCCAGTCATACTCGCGAGCAAATCGATGTCGCGGGCTACCAGGTCGGACTTGGTCAGGATACAGACCGAGAAGTTCTGCTGTGCTAACAGTTCTAGCGCTTGTCGGGTCTGCTGGTAGATTGCCTCAGATGGTTGGTAGGGGTCGGTATTCATCCCGATATAGATTGTCTGAGGTTCAAGTGCGGAGAGCTCGTGACTCAGTTGATCGGCAATGTCATGGTGCATAAGGATCTCTTCTGCCGAGTCTATCTCAGTCTGGTTGAGGGTATAGCAGTAGTAGCAGTGGTGTTCGCATCCAATGTATGGATCTAGCTGATAGGCAAACATCTCCAAGCTACAAGGTTGGAGGATTTGCCGACTGGAACACCTGCGCACTCTCATTGCTCTACGGCACTCCTTTTCAATGATCCACTATTACATGGCTACCTTAAGTAGTTTAAAAGAAGTTTCGGGCTGTTTGGTCTGAGATGTTTGAGATCAGATTAGGTCTTGACTCACCTTAAATCACCCTCCCCTCAAGGGAGAGGGAAACTAATCTCATCAAGAGAAGGGCTTAATTATGTTCCCTCTCCCCTTGTGGGAGAGGGATAAAAGGTAACTTTTTAACCTTGAGTCCTATTTGAAGCAAAAGTTACCTTTTAAGGGTGAGGGGAAAATTATATCTTGAGCTAATAATCGAAAAACTAATAATAGGAAGTTATTTATTTGAAACTACTTAAATTCAACTAGAACCAAATCTCAATCTGAGGATAGTATAAACCGCTTTGTATATTTCCCGCTTAGATATTTTAGATCTGCCAGCTCTTCTGTCAACGAAGATAATCGGGATCTCTCCTATCTTAAAACCCTTCTGCTTGCACTTATACAGCATTTCGACTAAAAAAGAATATCCATCGGAGAATATGTTATCGAGATCTATCACCTCTAGAACCTCTCTTCTATAGCATCTAAACCCAGCGGTGCGATCGTTATTCTCGAATCCCAAAAGTGCCTTAGCTACAAGATTAGCGGTTCGGCTTATTGTCTTCCTTATAATCCCCCAGTTCACCGTGCCGCCACCTTCTATATACCGCGAGCCGATCACTAAATCGTATTCACCAGCTTTAGATATCAACTCTGGTATATACTTCGGATCGTGGGAGAAATCAGCATCCATAGTTAAGATGAGATCGCTTCCCCAACTCATCAGCTATTCGTCCTGTTCCATCAGGGGAATTATCATCAACTATAACTATCTCCAACCTCGAGTTTAGATCTAAAGCTATTATTTTCTCAACCAGCTTCTGGAGGTTATCCCTCTCGTTATAAGTGGAAATAATAATTGTAGCTTTCATTCCCCATATACGCTCTGGTCGGCCTCTGCCTCCCAGAATAGATATTTTTTCCATCGGCTATCTACATTCTTGGGAATGTTAGTCATAATATGGAGGTAAGGGATCATACCTGGCTCCCGAGGAGCCTTTAGAAGCTTCAAGCCAGCTTGCTCAGGAGTCCTATCCCCCTTGATGCTATTACACCTGTGGCAAGCGGCTACTACGTTAGTCCAAGTGTGCTTTCCTCCTCTCGACAGAGGAATCACATGATCTATGGTCAGGTTAGGGTCCTCCCTCCCACAGTATTGACATCTTCCCCTATCTCTCTTAATTATATTTTTCCTGGTAAAAGCAAATTCCTTTACCGGTTGCTTAACAAATTGAGAAAGGCGAACAACGTTGGGTAGCCTAATAGTTATAGACGGAGAGTGAATCTCCACACTATCATCTTCAACCCGTTCAGCTTTCCCTAAAAATAACATAATGATAGCCCGACGAGCGCTACAGATATGTAATGGCTCATAAGAAGCATTTAATACTAAAACTCGCCTCTTTAACACTGGAGAACACTCCTTTAGGGAGATGATTCCTTTATATCATCCCTATCTCTTTTCCCGCTTTAGCAAAGGCCTCTAAAGCCTGCTCTATGTCCTCATCGCTGTGAGCAGCGGTTACTGTAGCTCTAAGACGGCTGGTATTGGGAGGCACAGCCGGGGGAAGGATATAGCATATAAAAATACCCCTCTGTTGAAGTTTCTGAGTCATCAATTGCGCTCTTTCATCACTTCTCATCAAGACAGGAATGACAGGAGTCTCACTATTCATAGTATCGAATCCCAACTTCTGCAATCCATCTCTGAATAATTTAACATTATGCCACAACTTTTCTCGTCTTTCAGGCTCCTCGTCCATAACCTCAAAAGAGGCAATGGAAGCAGCTACCGCAGCTGGTGGTAAGCTAGCGGAAAAGATGAAAGCTCTAGCATTATGCTTTAAGTAGTCGATCATATCCTTCTTTCCAGCGATATATCCTCCTATGCTCGGAATGATCTTGCTCAGAGTCCCCATTTTAACCTCCACCTCGCCCTCCATTCCGAAGTACTCCTCTATCCCTCGACCATTCTCCCCTAAGATCCCTGAGGAGTGAGCCTCGTCCACCATCAGCCAAGCATCATATTTTTCAGCTAACTCTTTTACCCTAGGCAGGTTGACTATATCTCCGTCCATACTGAATACAGCATCAACTACTACTAATCTGCCAGGCGCATCCTGAGCATCCTTTAAAGCCCTCTCTAATTCATCCGTATCCTTATGCTCGTAGCGGACAAATCGAGCCCTGGATAGCATACATCCATCTACTATACTGGCATGATTTAACTTATCGGATATCACCACATCCCCTCGTCCACACAGAGTAGAGATCGTAGCTAAATTAGTCACATAGCCGCTACTATAGGTTATTGCCGCTTCGGTTCCTTTAAAAGCAGATATCTTCTCCTCCAATTCGATATGCAGATCAGTTGTTCCAGCTAATATTCTAACCCCATGAGTCCCAGTTCCATATTTTTCGATCGCTTCGGTAGCCGCCCTTGCTATCTTGGGATGCCCCAACAATCCTAAGTAGCTATAGGAGGCAAATATAAGCATTTGGCGACCGCCTATAGTGACTCTTGGTCCGTCGAGTTCTTCCACTTTCTGAAGATAAAAGTATAAATCTCTCTTCTTTACATCTATCATTCGCTCAATGAAATTGGCGATTTTCCTCTCATAAGAGTTCATCACGTTTCCCCCTGTCCACTTGGTAGAAGCACTTTATCTACTTCTTCTCCTAATTGGGATTATAACACAGCTAAAGCCCTTTGTCAATATCAATTCTTTTGGAGTTCCAGCGGATAAAATTATCGGTTACAAAACTGTGAATAAGTTCATAGTTTCAATTTAAATCACCCTCCCCTAACCCCTCCCATCAAGAGAGGGGAAGATAAAAAGAGCGAGCAGTTCTATCAAGAAACCCTCTCCCGCGAGGGGAGAGGGATAGGGTGAGGGGGAATTATGTCTTGACTATAAGAATTAAATTATCACAAAATTTTACTCACTCGGCTACTTTACCACCTAACAGTTAGATTAAAATTTGATATAAATAGGCAAGAAGAAGTTTTTATGTTTTTAAGGGAGGTGATCGAGGGATAGTTTTTATCAACTTATCTAGGTCGAAGGATAGATATAAAATCTACAAGGAGGGAATTTTATGAAAAAGAAAACTCCTGCTTTTAGGCAGGGGTAGCACACAGAAGATAGGAGATCAAGGACAACGATGCTATTAAACTATAAATATAGATTGTATTCTATGAACGTAATAAGACTTCTATTACCTGTTATCAGCAGATAATGACTATTCCGGTAGTGATTCTATTTTTCGCTGCGCAGAAGTATTTCATTAGAGGGATTGTGCTGACTGGGATTAAGGGCTAGTCAGAGAGGTTGCTATCTTCTTTAGCTCCTTAGGGGAAATATCACTTACCAAGATATAATTTATGTCCTTGCTTTTCCCCTTGAGGAGCTGAAGCTTAAGTTCCCCAAGGGAGTCGTCAGTAGGTATTGCCACCTTGGGTTCTCTTCCGAGGAAGGAGGGAAAGGCTATCCTTTTTATCGGCCATTCGAAGAGCGAGACGGTGCTCATTCCATTGGTGTATTTTAGATGTAATATAGCTCTATCCTTAACTTTTAGCAAACTGGCTCCTCGAAAGATATATCCCTCGGGGATGTAGGTGGGTATCACAAATTTGAACTTGATGTTTTTCTCGATATCCGCCAATGATTTAAACTCCCTCTCTGGAGCTTCCGCAATGATATCGATATGGGGAGGCGCTTTGAATTTAAAGAGAGTTTCATCCAAGGGAGAGGAGAAATTTATTTCCGCATAGTAGGATAAGGATATAAGTTTCCCTTTAGGAGCATAGCGCTCAGTTTTTAAGGTTAATCCATACTCTTTATCTATCCAAATCTTCTTGGAATTCCCAGCTCCACTTTTTGGCTTCAGGTGTATAACATAGGTCTTTCGATCAGCTATCTCATCCCCAGCGCTGAAATTAACCTCGTAATTCTCAAGGAGTAGAGCTAGATCGGATTTAAATTTTTCCTTCTCCAATTCCAGTCTTGGAGCTAGACGAGTAAAGACTTTTCTGAGATGGGGCTCATATCTCCAGATGGTAGTTCCATCGTTGATGGTGGTTCGACCGGCTAGGGGAGGTGGAGATAGAAATTCTCTTCTGCTTTTATCCCCCATCTGATACACCTTGGATGTTATCTCTCTCGGCTGTCTGGGTCCTAAGATCACATTGATCTGCTCTCCTATATAATTTATCTTCCCCAGAGAATCGATCATTAATTTTATTATTGGAGGAGGGAGCGTGTTATCCTCGGCATAAGTTGATGAGTAACTGGGAAGAAGAAGGAGAATAACTAGCCATATAGTTAGCGATCTCATAGCTATTCTACAGTTCGGAAACCCCCGTAATATGCTCCAGCGTAACCGAATTTTTAATTATGGGGGAGGAGAACTGCCCTCCTTTGTAAATTTTTTCACCTTTAGAATCTATTGAGTCTCGATATCGAGGATATCTCCAACCCAAGAGGCTTCCTCAGAGAAGGGTTGACTTGCGGTGAATAGTATATGTTTTTCGACCAGATAATCAGCATTTACTACCTCTTGTTTAGGAAGTAAGAAGTCATTTATAATAAACCCGATAGCGATCAGTAAGATCACGGCCGCTATAGCTGGTATGGGATGTCTCAACATCCGAGAGAATATATTGGGAGATCTCGCCTTCTCCCTCTCCAGCCTCTTCACTAATTTGGGCCAAAATTCAGGTGATAATCTCTCATCATCAATTGATTTGACAACAGCTACTAGCTGATTCAACTCCTCATATTCCTGGGCACAGCTAGAGCAGATCTTGAGATGATCCTCTATCTTTTGCCTCTCTCTTTCCCTTAATTCCCCATCCAGATAAGCCGACATAAGTTTTTGAACTTTTGCACATCTCATATCAGATCACCGAACCCTCTATATATCCGATTCGCTCAAAAGGGACTTAAGGCGCATCCTAGCTTTATGCAGACAAGACTTAGTTGTTCCCATTGGGCAGTTGAATATATCCGATATCTCCCGATAGGAAAAACCTTGAAGATCGTGAAGGATAATTACTATTCGATATTTATAGGAGAGCTTGCTTATCGCCTTTTGAACTCTCTCTTTTAGTTCGTTACTCTCCCTGATCTCCTCGGGATCGATTAGATCGGGGGAGGAGGCTTCATTCGACATCACCCTCTGAGTATCTTTATACCAATCCTCTCTAAATTCCCAATCTTTATTTGAATTACCTCTCTTATTTTTTTTACGCCAAGCATCGATGCACATATTGACTGTCACTCTATATAACCAGGTGGAGAAGGTCGATCTTTGTTTAAATTTCTTGAGCGATTTGAAGACCTTGATGAATACCTCTTGAGTCAGGTCCTCAGCCTCCTCATAGTTATCGATCATTCGATAGATGATGTTGAAAACTCGATCCTGGTGGCGATTCACTATATCCTCGAAAGCCGATTTATCCCCATTTTTAAAAAGGCGGACTAATTGAAGGTCTATATCTTCTTCCCTTGCCATACTCTTTCTGAGGCTTATAGCTATGCTCCTCAAGTTCGACTCGCTCCTCAAGGTTTGATCGAATGCGGTTGAGCAATAGTTTCCTTCTACTATAGATAGACGAAAGAAAAGGCATAAATGTTTACTTTAACTGAGGGATGGGCGCAAATATTTCTAATTGCTGTCGTAGAGCAGACTTGAATCAGACAAGATGATAAGGCTATAGTTTGATAAGATGGTTATAGAGAGATTCTTTGTCGAATTATGCCTGTCCTCGGTTAACTACCTCTTCATACTCTCAGCTAAGATCAACTCTAGTTCTCCTCGATTGCTCTCTGGATCATAGTAACAATCCAAGATCCTATCATGAGGTAGAGAACTGATCCTCTCGTTCATTATATTCAGAACCTTGAAGTTGATCTCGATGGCTTTCTGCACCGGCATCCTCTCAGGATTAATATCTATCCCGAAGTATCCAGTATAGCCGATCATCTTTAGAACGTAGAGGGTGGCTTCAGCCTGTTGCCATTCCACTACCCCTGTATTCAAGTCCTGATCATAATTGCCTAAGGGTTGGCTGTTCCAGTGAGTATGCGCTAATCTTCCCTCCCTGGCTACTCTGCTGAAGGCGTAAGGGGTATCCTCAAATCCCATCCTTACATGTCCAATCTCTGGATTGAGCCCTACTAGACGATGTCCCTCCTCCAGCCACTTCTTGTTTTCTGGATTAGTCAATCGCGCCTCTACATCCTTCGCCATGATTATCCCATCAGCAGTAGTCCGATAGATATTATTGGGAGCAGGCTCATAAGGTTTTGGCTCTATGGCAACGCGAACTCCTGGCACCTCATCCATAGCCTCGGCTAAACCGGCCTCGAAGCGATCCCACATCTCATAGTATAGCGTCCCCATAGAGTAGGTATAACCATCGATCCCGGGCCAGACAACCGCCATATCCGCTTCCGCCTCTTTGACCAGTTTGAGAGCTTTGACCGTCCTATCGAAAGCTTTCTGGCGATACTTCTCTATCGGGTTGGAGAGGGAGCCAAATTCAAACTCCTTGTCGAAGAAGATGAAGGGGGGAATCAATACTAAACGAATCCCAGTCTCCTCCTCCAACTTCTTATAAAGAGGTAGATTCTCCTCATTCACCTCGTTTGGATAGTGAGCCTCGATCCCTTTAACCCCATATTTAGTGAACTCCGCGGCGATCTCCAGCCTCTCAGCGATCGTCATCTCCTTCACATAGCGATCGTGAAATCTTCCTCCTGCGGGAGAGAAGTACCAAACCCCAACTGAGAGCTTAAGATCTAGATTGAAGGTATTAAGTTGCTCAAGTAATTCCTCCTTTATCCGTCTTTTCTGTTGATAGCGCAGATCAACCAGTGCCATTATTCATCCTCCTTTTATAAAGAAAATGTGAATCTAAGGAGCATCTGCCGCATTACTTTATATCTTTTCCCCTAGATCACCCTTCACCTCTTATCTTGATTAGGACGAAGATCGCTCCCAAGATCGAGCTTATAGCAGGACTCATCTCCTCATCTCCCCTCCCTTAATTCTCCCCTCAAAATCCCTCTTTATCAGTCTCCAATATCTTCTCAATTTGTTAACCTCCTCCTTTTCCAATTCGTGCTCTCCATAGCGAGTCTCAACGAATCCCTCCGTCAAAGGGGCTATCTCATCTTTATATTCAGGAAAGGCATCTTTGAAATCCTCGGAATATTCATTAGGGGTTCTACTCCTAATTCGTGGGCATCCCAGCATAGTCGATAGTTTGATTAAAGTCAGATATATCTCAGTTATGAAAATAGCTTCAGCAGATAGTTGCTTGGATTTACCCACTCTAGCCGAAGGGGTGTATCTACCTCCAGCTGCTCCTTCCTTTGCGGCTCTTTTCTCCCTCTGGGCTTCCTTTATGGAGATGAACAGTTCCGCTATTCTCTCTAACAGTCTTGATATCGCTCGCCAGATTAGAACGACATAGCGACCGATAATCATAAAAATTCTGCCCAGCAGAGTCTTTTTAAAGCCCCTACTCTTAAACATAGGATATAAGGCGTAAGCGATCGCCATAAGGATCGCGGCCAGCATAAGAGCCCACTTGACCGTTTCCCACCAAGGAAATGATATAGGTTGACCAGACGGGGGAGGGGAAAAATCTGGTCCTCTTGGCATTCCTCCCAGCTTCTTACTCAATTCTCTCATTGTTTCCATATCCGGTGCGAAGCCCTTACCAGCGAAAAGAGAAGCGATGAGGCTAATTAACCATATTACTCCCGCGATAAACCTATCCCATGATAGAGGAGAAAAGTTAGTTGGAAGTAGGAGGATTATTACGAATATCACGAGAATAGCTCCTAAACTCGTTACTATCCAGGAAGAGGACATCTCTTCAGAGAAGGTTATCTCCTCCCGATGCCAATCTATCTTTCGTCTAAGATAGTGCGCTCTGCTTACTAAAGTTAGACCTGCTATATAGTAGAGGGATCCTCCTATCAGAGCATAGCGATATCCTGGTGGCATTCCCGTAACCTTCAACCTAACTTGCCAGGTTACTATCATTGCCAGTATCAGCAGGACTCCCATCGAGAAGAAGCGAGAGGTTATCGCCCTCAGCAGTCTAGTAGCAGGGATAAACTTCACATTTGCCGCCAGCCATCGCTTAAATTCAGGGGAATTGGCAGGGGGAGCATAGCGATCAGGAGTTAATTGGAGAGATAATATATCTTCCATATAGAGATTGCTCAACCACCAGGGGAGGAGAAAGAGCAAGCTATTGATTATATAAGGGAGGGGGAATAGAGCCTTAGCACTTTTCAGAGAGAGGATGATCTCCTCCAGACTTATCCCCGGAGAGCCAGAGAAGAAATAGGTCAAGATTCTTAGGAAGAGCAAAATTAGTATTAACTCCCTTATTCGATAGGGGGCCGATGATTCTCGCCGATGAGCGTAGGTATATCTAGTGTAGAATACACTTTCAATTACTAAGAAGATAACGAATAGATAGTAACCAGGAAAGATGGGAGAGGAAGGATATATTATCTTAGCTAGCTCCACTAAAGCCACGATTAAACCAGTCAACATCGTTGTTATGGCCATAGGTTGGAAGAGATCTCTATCCCAATCTGGTTTCCACGATTCCTCCTCGCCTTCAGAGGTAGGAAGAGATTGCTCTTCTCCCTTATATTTTTCTTTCGGTTGCTCTCCAGACATTTAAATCCTCGCTTTCCTTTATGTGATATATCACTATACCCTGTTCGGCATATTTTTCCTTCTCTTCAATCTGCTTGAAACTGTCGCATACTAAGATCAAAACGATGTTATATCCTGCATTTCTAAATCCTAATAGTTGCGAGATCAACTCATCACTGAAGATTGGAGTGATCAGGATGAGAGTTGTTCCCCAGGGAAGATGAACTCGCTCCGTACCTATCATCTGCTCGAAAGGAGATTTGGGTTTAGAAGCTACCTTGATCCTAGCTAGTAGATCTAGGATACGCATCAAGTGAAGATGTCCCTTATTCGGAAGGATTGAGGAGGGGCCTGTGCTTTCCAGCTCAGCTAAGGGATCGAGCCCATTGGTCATCAAGCCAACCTCCTGCTTAAGGCGATAGATATGATGAGAGATGGAAGCCGCGACAACTATCGCTAGCTCCGAGTAATATACTGAGTGCGGGAGATCCTTATAATCATTTATATCAAGATTGAGAAAGATAACAGTCCCCAAGGACATGGTGGGTTCGAACTTCCTCACTTGAAGTTTACCAGTCCGAGCAGTCGCCTTCCAATGAATACGATTATAGCTATCGCTGGGAATATACTCCCTGATTCCGTGAAAGCGGGAGGGATCTTCATAGATGGGAGTATAGGTCTTAATCGTCCCAAAGGGCTGCCTAGAGGGGATACCTAATCTCTCAAGGGGTATTATTCGAGGATAGACGATGATCGTTTTCTCCTCCGCATCCCTCCTGCTCCAGGGATGAAAACCAAAGATGTCGCTTGATTCGAGATCCAATGGGCCAAGCGTGTAATATCCTCGATATCGCCCGGTTAATTTATAGGATAGAGTCGCTTCGCTTTTAGGAGAGACGCTGATCACCTGACGGAAGAACCCCGGAGCCAGAAGCTGATATGGATATCTATCATGGAGCTTTAACCAGGGGAGGGGTAGAATAGTATTGTTTTTCACATTGATTTTGATCTCCATGCTCTCGCCTAAGAATAGGCGATCATCGCTCAGCACCTTCTGGCAGATAGTCCCCTTTTGATTCTGCTCGCTCCATATTCGAGCGAAGAAGTAGAGACCCGCAAAGAGATATAGACTGTAATAGAGGAAACTAACTTTGAAGAATAGAGTAGCTAAAGCGACTATGATTATGAACAGCGGCCAATGTTTCATATTACCTCCTTTTCTCATCTCAAGAGAGCTTCATTTATGATTATACTCTAAACTATAATCTCAGTCAAGTATTTTCGTCCGATAATATCTTGGTAAGAAGTAAAAAAATATATCTTCGATTTTTATTGACGCTTATAAACCTGTATGTTATAATAAACATAGTCGTCTTATACCTTAGGGAGGTGATTTCTTATGCTCAAAAGAGTTACTCTATTTATTCTAATCCTAACTTTACTCCTATTAGTAGCTTCGGGAGCCTTCGGGGAAGATGGGACCACTGGGCTTCAATTGCTCTGGGAAAGATCTCTAATGAACCTACCATGGCAGCCGGTCCCTGGTTGGCCCTCCTATACTAACCCTAATCCTATTTGGAGCATTAACTATCCCCCAGGCTGGCAGATACAACAAGATCAAACGGGAATCGTTTACTTTAGCGATTCTACTCAAAGTTACTTCTTTATGGTAGGCTTCGGTCTTGTTTGGCAGTTGCTAGATAAAGCACAATTCACAAACTTAATTATTCAGAACATGGCAGGGGGAGCCTCAGTTCAAATCCTTATGCACAATCAGGTCCCTTTACCACCTATACTTCAGATGGAGCCAATCGATTTCATAGGTTTCTCCTGGACAGACCAGCAAGGGGTAAAACACACTGGAGTATTAAGCGTTTGGTTTGTTATGCCTTCTCCTATGGTGGGTAGCACCCACTTCGGCTTTATGGCGGCTTTAAGTTCAGCCTCCGCCTTCGATGAATATGCTACCTCCGTTGTAGCTCCGATGGCAACCTCCTTCCTAGCTCCTAAATCCGGTGGAGGGGAAGAGGAAGATAGGGATGGAGACGAGGTGCCAGATAGTGAAGATAATTATCCCGATGACCCCGAGAGATGGTGAGGATGGCTGTTTGCAATTATGTTCCCTCTTCCCTTGTGGGAGAGGGATAGGATGAGGGGGAGATTATATCCCAACTCACTTTTAGATCATCCCAATCACCCTCCCCTAACCCCTCCCATCAAGGTAGGGGGAACTAAAGGGCTTTAGTTCAATCTCAGTGTTCCCTCTCCCCTCGTGGGAGAGGGATAGGGTGAGGGGGAAATCGATCAAGAAGAGCGGATGCGTTAGGCACCCGCTCTTTATTATATATCTCAATCTGGCTCCAGTCTTATCTATCTAATCACCGCGAGAGTCTTGATCTCCTCTATAGTCTTCCCATCACCAGTGGCTCTTATCCGATAGATGTAAATTCCGTCTGCCACTTCCTCACCATCCTCATCTAATCCATCCCAAGCTACTTCATTATATCCCATCTCTCCGGCTATCTCATCTAATACTCTCACTAACTCTCCCGCAGTAGTGTAGATCTCTATCCTGACTTCTGCTTCCATACATAAGCTGAAGGTGAAGACGGTCCGATTCGTCATCGGATTAGGAGCATTCATAACATTGTGTAATCCCAGGATCGCTTCTACGGTGAAGGTGGTGGTCATCTCGGTCTTGTTACTAACCTTGTCCTTGACCTCTATCTTCACCGTGTATTCCCCGCTCTTCAGATTCCCCTTGAGGGTGTAGGAGATCTCACCTGTATTCTCATCATATCCGATCTTAGTCCAATCCACAACTATGTCGTTCATCCCCTCGGAGGAGATCGTTATCTTCAAGCTCTCCCTATCTATCCCACTCGTCTGATCGGTAACCTTAGCGGTTATCTTCCATTCCGCTCGATCGCACTCGGTCTCTATGAATTTATCCTCCACCGCTAAGTCGCTCATCTGAGGAGGGGTGTTATCCACTATCACCGTTACCTTATCCGTAGCGGTTCTCCCCTCGGTATCCTTGGCGGTAATGCGGACGGTGTAAGTGCCATCGGGGAGAGAGGAGGTATCCCAATTCCCCAAGAGATCATCGGTTACTGCCTGAGTGGAAGTATTAATAAGCGTCCAGCTACTCGGATCTTCTCCTTCTCCATACTCTAGGATGTAGTTATCAAAGATCTCACTGAAGGCTGTGCCTATTACATCAACTTCTCCTTTGACGATCTGCATATCAGTAGGGGAGGAGATGTCCGCTATTGGAGGTGGAGCAGGAGGCTCAGGCAAGATGACATGGATAAGTTGTGTCCCATCGGTCCAACCATAATCGGGAGCCTCGGCGGCCAGCATCGTCGCCGTTCCCAACTCAAAGCCTTTGAAGTGGAAAGTCACGCTGTTAGATCCCGCAGGAATGACTACCGAAGTGATGGGAACAAAGGGAGTGTGCGTCAGTGAGAACTGCCCGATCAAGTTGAGGGAGGTAAGGTTGATGGTGGTGTCCACCGCTACACTGACGGGATTGCCATTTATGTCCTGAAGTTGGATAGTTATCACATTACTGGGGAGACCCACATAGACCAGCCTTATCGGGGTGATAAAGACTATCTCAGTTGGGAGGAAAACAACATCCGTCGTAACTGCGGTATCCATCGGACAGGGGGTTACCGCGGAGACGGTCGCGGTTCCTGCTATTGTGCTGGATAGAAGAGAGGTAGCACTTCCTCCAACAGTATAAGCAGTAGCAGGATCGATAGTTCCCAAGTTGGTAGAGAAATCGATAGGAGTCCAATCAGGAGCTTTATATATTCCTCCTGTCATCGTAGCGGTAATGGTAGAGGTGCCACCAGCGCCGACAGAGGTAGGATTGGCGGTGAGGGACATCTGTAGCCAGGGATCATAATCTACGTTATCGCTGACCGCATCGCCAACTCCTCCCGGATTGGTTGTAGGATGATAAGGACCGCTGTTATCTCCCCACCAATTTCCTTCGGCATCAAGGAGAACACCGGTGGTGTTGTTGACGCCATAAGCGATATTACCACAGATAACGTTCTCATTAGCGGTGATATTAGTGGAAGTGGGATCGAGGTAAATACCACCACTCACACCACTATACCCATTCTCAACGATGAAGTTCCCCTCAATTGGGATATTGTCTGAGGCTTCAAGGTAGATCCCATCCTCATAATTCTCTATGGTGTAGTTGTTATAGATGGTGGTGTTATGTATATCAATTAGACGGATACCCCAGCCCCAGGCAGACATAAAAAGTATGTTGGCACCTGCGGCTTGCTTAGGAGCATACTTCTCCTTGATCCCCTTGATATCGAGTTCGAGTTCGGCTCTGCTCTTCTTGGTTCTACTGCGAGTTATATCTTCATGCGGGAGTTTCCTCTCTCTTCTAGGAGCTTTGTCCTCCTTGCTCTTTCTGGGCTTATCATCCTTCTTCTTGTCACCCTTAGAGATCGTCTTGCTCTTCTCGCTCATTTTGGAGCTATCATCTTTAGGGATGGATATCTCGCTCTTCCTCCCACCTCTGACCCTAGAAGCAGAGCGTCTCCTCTCGATCCTCTCCTCGATATCAGAGATACTGAGTCCCCTGGCAGAACTGCCTATGGTAAGATCCGATCCGCTCTTCAGATGAAGGCAACACATTTCATTATCAAAGCTCCAGTTCCCTGAGATGACGTTATATTGCCCCGCCCAATCGGAGTAGATTCCCTCCCAATTCCAAGCAGCAGTAGTATTGCCAACGAACTGGTTCGAATCTGATGAGTCGGAGAAGCCAGTAAAAAGGATCCCAGCAAAATAATTGTCATAACACTCATTAGCAAAAATAAGGTTGTTATCAGAATCTTGCAGATAGATTCCACAACCATCTATAGCACCGACCCATCCATTGTCGTGGATGTCATTACCCACTATAAAGCTATCCGTTATATAGACGAAGTAGATACCATCAAAGATCCCGTTCCCTTCGATCTCATTACCTTCTATAAGGAGATCCGTTCCATTATAGGCATAGATACCCCACAAGTCGTTATCATAGATGTAGTTGTAAGAGACAGTGTTAGAAACTCCCGCATCCCAAAGACCTATGCCGTCAAAATTACCATATATCTCGTTATAACCGATAAAGTTGTAATCCGAGGTATCCAAACCATCTTCTGTAAGCCAGATCCCAAACCAACCATTATCATAGATGTAGTTTCCTCCGTTTATACCATCACCGATAATACTACCATTCACGCCACTCAACTCTATTCCATCATCGTTGTTGTCGTGAATATCGCAATTATAGACCTCAATCGCCATATTCCCTGAGGAGGCACTGACATGGATACCATCGGTAGCCAAGCTTCTTCCATCGATCTCGATCTCATTGAAGACTACGGTATAGCTATTCCCATCAGTAGCGCTGAGATCGAAGCAGTTACCTCCAGTGCCTAAGCCATCTACAACTACTAGTGTCCCTGAGGTAGACGATTGGAAGGTCAGGGACTTATTCGTTACAGTTACATTCTCACTATAGGGATTACCAGCGGGATCGATTTCGATAATATCCCCACTGACAGTTGAAAGAGCATTGATCGCCGCTTGAATTGTTGCGTAATCGTAAGTAGGTGGGCCACCTGGCCCCACAGTCCACGTAGCGGCATCTGCTGAGGCTGCTAAAGTTAGCAGAAAAAGAATGACCAGAACTACCCGAAAAGATGTACTTCTCATTTGATTTCCTCCTTGTTATATTTATCGAATGAAAAAAGCCTTTTCGATAATTGTAGCAAAAAATGATAAATTTTCCAAGAGATTTCATTAGGCTAATAACTGTAAAAAGAGCGGATGCGTTAGGCACCCGCTCTGTATTCTATATCCCAATCTGGCTCCAGTCTTAGTTACCTAATCACCGCGAGAGTCCTGATCTCCTCTATAGTCTTACCATCACCAGTGGCTCTTATCCGATAGATATAGACCCCATCTGCCACTTCCTCACCATTCTCATCTAATCCATCCCAGACTACCTCATTGTATCCCATCTCTCCAGCTATCTCATCTAATACTCTCACTAACTCTCCCGCAGTGGTGTAGATCTCGATCCTGACTTCTGCTTCCATACATAAGCTGAAGGTGAAGACGGTCC
>CAZSTA010000004.1:0-6290 GCA_964609495.1 uncultured bacterium
ATCTCACCGGATACTGGGGCGATCAGCTTTCCAACCCACTTGCTCGATTGAACCTTTCCGCAGGTTTCTTCCTGCTCTACCTCGTCTCCCTCGAAGGGTAGATCCACATAGACCGTGTCTCCCGCGGTCTTCTGATAGAAATCATCCATACCCACTCGGACTATATCATCCTCGATCCTTGCCCAAGTATGCTCCCGGTGATAATATAATTCATCAGGCAGATCATAATCGCCTATCTTCATCTACAGTCCTCCTTTTTTATTATTTACTCTTAGCGCACCTGAAGCCTATACTGAACCCCCGTGAATTCGGAGGGCCAAAACCGCGATCGGCGCATCTTGCGGTAGCACCTCCCAAATCCCAAGAGCTACCTCTCCGCACCTTATATTCACTATACTGAGGACCTTCAGGATTTCGGCTTGGTGATGAACTATAATATCCGCTGTCATACCAGTCCGCAACCCACTCCCAAACGTTTCCCGCCATATCATAGACCCCATAAGGACTTTCTCCCTGGGGATAGCTTCCCACCTCCGCAGGCCACATATAGCCATCATCCCTACCACTAGTGTTAGCATAAGTCGAGATGAACTCGTCTCCCCAAGGCCAGTTTCGCCCATCTGTTCCCCTGGAAGCTTTCTCCCATTCTGCCTCAGTTGGCAATCTCTTCCCAGCCCATCTCGCATAAGCACTAGCCTCATACCAGCTAACTCCTACCACTGGTTGATTTGGCTGATTAAACTTCTTATCCCTCCAAAATTTAGGTTGAGTGATGTTATTGGACTTTATGAAATTCCATCCTTCATCAGTCCAAAAGGTTCGATTATCATACCCTCCAGCCTCCATAAAAGTTCGGTATTGAGCGTTCGTCACCTCGTATTTATCGATATAGAAGGCGTCTAAATATACCGTATGCTGAGGCTTCTCATCATTATCTCCCTTATCGCTTCCCATTATAAATTCTCCAGCGGGGATATAGACCATCTCTCCTTCAATTGGCTTAGTTATACTAGGCCGAATTTCCTCCGGTTGAACTTTCTCCTCAGTTAGCGTTACCTTAGTTGGTGCTTTCTTACCTAAGATAAACTCAACCTTGGTTTTTGCTTCAGCTTCGACCGCGATAGCTCCCTCATATTCGTATTCATCTTTTACCAGCTTAATCTTTAAAGTCCCTGGTTCAAGATCGCTTAGGATGAGAGGGGTAGTTCCCATCAATTCCCCATTTATGTAAACCTCAGCTTCCAGAGGATCTGATAATATAGTAAGCGAAGCCTTTGTTTCCCTCTTTCTCAACTTAGCTGTGAATTTAACTACTTCATCCGCCTCAATGAGGACGCTTCTCTCCCAATCGTAATAACCAGAAAGCGTTATTCTGATCTTATAAGTTCCGGGAGCTACATCTTCTAAGAGGAGAGGAGTTTTCCCTTTATACTCTTCATTGATAAAGACCTCCGCTCCCTCTAGGAGTGCATCCTTCATATCCGAGGTCTTAATATACAAAATGCCTTCGTTACCTTGACTTAAAACAACCGATCCAAATGCAAACACAGAAATTACAAATAATAGTATATAAATATCCCTTCTCATTCTTATCCCTATCTCTCCTTCGACTAAATCGCTACCCTTCTCAAGCGATCTATACTACCCTAATCTTTTGCACATCTGAAACCTACCATCTTGGTTCTATCACCGAGGAAGTCATAACCGCGAGCAGAACATCTAGCCTCTTCTGGAGAAGTAAACCAAGAGCCACCTCTTATTCCCCGATAGCTCCCATATTTCGGTCCCTGGGGGTTGAACATCGAGGCTTCATAGTAGTAATACGCATCATACCAATCGGCGACCCATTCTGCCACATTACCTGCCATATCGTAACATCCATAGGGGCTTATCCCCAAAGGATAACTATTCACTTGTGCAGTGTAATTATGCGCATCATTAGGAGCGTTGGTATTAGCTTTCTCAGGTGAAAAGTCGTTTCCCCAAGACCAAATCTTACCATCGGTCCCTCGAGCCGCTTTTTCCCATTCCGCCTCAGTTGGCAATCTCTTCCCTGTCCATCTAGCATAAGCATCAGCTTCATACCAACTTACGCCTACCACTGGATCAGAGGGAGAATTCCATAGCAAGTTCCGCCAATACTTGGGGGAAAATATTCTATTCTCTTTTATAAACTTCCAACCTTCTTCAGTCCAATATTCTTGTTTGAAATATCCTCCATCATTTATGAACTCGCTATATTCAGCGTTGGTTACCTCACTTTGGTCTATGAAGAAGGGATCGAGATAAACCATTATTTGCGGACTCTCGTCGTTATCTCCTTCATCGCTTCCCATAGTAAATTCCCCTCCGGGCACATAGACCATCTCCTCGGGGACCTCGAGATCTAGAACAGCCTCGAGTCTGATCTTGTCACCTGGCTCGACTTTAATCTCGCTCTCGTAATAGCGATTCTCCTTGACCAGGGAGAGGACGTAAATTTTACTATCCAGATCGTTTAGGATGAGGGGCGTTACTCCTTGAGGAATGCCATCAAGGAACGCTCTAGCCTCGGGAGGAGAGGAGATTATCGTTAAGCTTCCCTTCCTCCAAACAAGGTCGGCTAGGAGCTTAGTCACCTCTCCCGCCTGAACTGTAGTGATCGAGATCCAATCCGCAAAATCAGGATTTTTCAGAGCGATTTCGTGCTCTCCAGTTGAAACATCCTCTATAGTTAAAGGGGTTTCCCCCTGAAGATCTCCATCCAGATAGATCTCGACGCCGGTTACTTCCTCACCTTCGGGATTAATAGCTTTAACAAATATCATACCAACTTCCTCTTCAGTTGCCTTCTCTTCCTCCACGTTCTCGGTGTCAGCAAAAGCTCCGATAGCAAATATAACACTTAAAACGAGGCTGATCATCACATAGATAAAGGATCGTTTCATCTTTATATTCTCCTTTCTCTAAAATTATCGAACTTCAGCTCTCGACCATATCCATCTTAAGGGTAATTCCACGACTGAGGGGGAATAATCGCAATGCTTATAGATAGAGTTGATTACGATTAGACGCTTCAATATGTCCGCATTTGGAAGTATATCAACTTAATTATATTATATTTATCTGAGATTATCAAGTATTTTTTAGTGTTGGAGATAAATATCTTCTTATATCACCTCCGAATTATGAGGGAGTGAATCGCTATAAGCTGATCATAGGCTTATCAATAAAGTATTTCTCACAGCTCGTAATGAATAGGTAAGAGGCGAAAATTGGGATAGCTTTTGGAGACAACTAGGCAGGGTAGCTATAGGATAAATCGTTTCGCTCGGAAGTCTGTAGATATACTGGTAGTGATAAAACCTTCACCTGTAATATTGAGCCTGTGTTTCAAACAAGCGCGCATACATTCCACCGCGATGAACCAGTTCGTTATGAGTGCCATTTTCAATGATTCTCCCATCCTCCACTATCAGCTTCATAAGATAGAGCGACAGCAGGGGTAGCACGCCTTGCACAACAAGAATCGCCAGACTGGCTATCGTCCAGCCTGGCGCGCTTTGCCAGACAAGGCGCAACGCAAAATCAAGTCCGTAATACACGCTGTATTTTAAGTCTTGTTGATTCGCCTATCCGCATATATAGAACTTATGCCGAAACATAATTCCAGTCTAAGATGAAGGGATTCATACTGCTTCCAAGAGCCTGGACATGATGATACGGCGGCGCTGTCCCCGTCGAACCTCTTTCTCAAGTTGACTATCTAGTTTGGGAATGGAGATCTGCCGAAAGCCCATCTTGCGGTAGAGATTGATAGCAGTCCTGTTCTGCTCAAAGACTAGGAGATTCATCGTAGCGCCGCCCTCCTCGGCTGCTTTTCCCATCGCCATGCGCAACAGCCCTTCGCCAATGCCTGCCCCCCGATAGCGCATGCGGACCAACAGGTTGAAAAGCCACCACTCGGGGTAAAGGTCTGCATTCTCAGGGAACCGCCTGACGACCACTGCACCTGCGATACCTTCTCCTACACTAGCGATCAAAGTATATCCACAATCCTCCAGGCTATCTATCTGCCTGGCGAATGCCCCAACAGGCTCTCCCAGTTCGGGAAATCTCTCATAGCCGTGGAGCCTAGAGAGGTCAGAGGCATCCTCGACTGTGGCGAGGCGATAGCGAACTTGCTTGCAGATCAGCTTCCTCGCTAAGGCACGGTAGAACTTGCTCCCTTGCAGGCGGCGGAGAAGCCAAGAAGCAATTCGCCTGCCCATCCTCGCCAGCCGAAAGAGCAGGTGTCTAAGGGGATGAAGATTTATCCACAATAGCGCCGCCAGCCGCCAGAAACCTTGATCCAGACGGATGACCTTCTTTCCCCACTGAACGCTCACCACCCGGCCCAGCACCTGCTCCGCCTGAACCCACTCATCGGGACTGGGCGTTGCATCCCCCCGCATCGCCAGCACCACCTGGCCATCCCGCGCCTCCCTGCCGACGACCCGATGAGCGACTAATCGCTCCTCGGCCGCGCGATAGAAGGCTACGTCTCCCACATTCAGGTCATCAGCCTTGGTGGGCTGGACAGTGAGGATATCTCCATCTTGAATGAAGGGGAACATACTCCAGCCACGAGCTTCAAAGGAGAAGGAGCCCCCCTGAGCAAGAATCTCAGCAGATAGCTTCGCAAATTCAGCTCCCTTAAGGGTCACTTGACGCATCGCACGAAATCCACCACGCTTTCGTCAGGCACAAAGCCTAGTTCGTAACATGGCACGCTGGCCACCAGTTGGGCACAAAAGTCGAGGGTGAAGCTCATCCCCTCCGCGTTCCACAGTGGTGGGAAACAGCGAGTCAACAGCATCGAGGAGGCGGTAACCCCTTCCTTGCGGCGGGCGCTGTTGGCCTCGGCGTGGCGAAGGAAAAAGACCTTCTCCAGTGGGACACCCTTAGGCGAGACGCTGGTATAATCGCTATGCCAGGGAGTGCCATACATCCAGAAGCGACCCTCACGCCGACGCAGCACGATGCGATCGTCGTTGAGGACGAGTGCCTGGTTCCCCCAGAGCCGGGCCATAGTCGTCTTGCCGTGGGTGGAGCTGCCGGCGAAGAGGTACCCCCGTCCACTGTCATCAATGCCGCAGGCGTGGATCATCAACCCTCTGCCCTGTGCCAGCAAGCATATCATCAGCACTTCGGGGAGAGGAAACTCCAGCGGATTGGGTAGAAGACCTTCTGGCGTCTCTCCGGGCTCAGGGATGTGACTGTAAACCTCTCCCTGCTGGAAGTCGGCATCGAAGATTGCAATGCGGTAGGGGAGCGGACCGGCGGCGGGCGACCTCAGCGCGAAGATATTCTGCCCACCGATCCGGTAGAGGCTCCAGATCATCTCTGAGTCGAAGACCTTGTTCTCGTCTCGGAGGGGGATTTGAGGTAGGCCATCGTAGCGGGCGTGGATGGTGACCTCTGGCTCCTCAGTGCAAAGGAAGTCTCGGTACACCTCCTCCAGACGGATCGATTCCATCGGCTGATCACTGATGATGTCAAAAACGATGTTCGCGATCTTGACTAGCATATCATTTTGAATTCCCATTCACTTTTCACCAGAACAACTATATCTTGGTAGCTGTGATACCATCGAGAGCAAGTCGATAAACTGGTTATACTCGAGCACATAGACACACAGACAACCACCGGTCTTACCCCGGGTGCCTGAATCTGTTTTGCAACTTGATAGTATCGCCTCTATTATATATTGTAACCTTGACTAAGACACCGGAGGACCAAGAGGCCCAATGATTGAATCTCCTGTTTTGCAACCTGATAGCACCGCCTCTTTGACCACCAGTTTAACCTGTTTCAACTGCGGTTTGCGATATGGCTGCCTGGTTGTCCTCCTTTCCACTCTCTTCCCCTCTTTCTCCATCATTGCTTCCCTCCTTTCTGCTTGGTATTTAATCTAAACGCTCATATTGGATTCTGCGTGCTTAGCTAAAAATGTCCTTACTTCATAATCACCCTCCCCTAACCCCTCCTGTCAAGGGAGAGAGAACTAAAAGGAGCCAGCTTATCTCAATGTTCTCCCTCCCCTCGTGGGAGAGGGCTAAGGTGAGGGAGGAGTCATATCTTGAACTCACTAGCGAAGATTATAAGGAATCGTAGCTAGCACTGCCTCTTTGGTCATCAGTTTGATCTGTTTCAACTGCGGTTTGCGATATGGCTGCCTGGTTGTCCTCCTTTCCACTCTCTTCCCCTCTTTCTCCATCATTGCTTCCCTCCTTTCTGCTTGGTATTTAATCTAAACGCTCATATTGGAT
>CAZSTA010000004.1:6390-45796 GCA_964609495.1 uncultured bacterium
CATCATTGCTTCCCTCCTTTCTGCTTGGTATTTAATCTAAACGCTCATATTGGATTCTGCGTGCTTAGCTAAATAGGAGTGCCAATAAACATCACTGCCTCTTTGATCATCAGTTTGACCTGTTTCAACTGCGGTTTGCGATATGGCTGCCTGGTTGTCTTCCTTTCCACTCTCTTCTTCTCTTTCTTCATCATTGCTTTCCTCCTTTCTGCCTGGCGTTTAATCCAAAAGCCTCTGCCCTAGCGTGGGCGATCTGGCAGAGGTAATTCACCAGTGCCTCTTGGTCGCCGGTTTCCATCCACGCCCAGCCGGGGCACTGACTGCACAGTGAGATCAACTCACAGCTCTTGCAGGGCGTCTCCCGTGACCACTTCTGCGCCCGCACGCGGGCTATGAACTCGTGCCATCCCTCGCGGAACCTCCCCTGACGCAAGTTATAACTGGAGACACGGGACATCATACAGGCGCTCAACTGTCCGTAAGGATCAATGTGGAAGGTTCTTAACCCCGCGCCGCACTGGTAGAGGTATTCAGGGTGGGGAGGCGATCCCCGGAATTTATCGCAGAACTCGCGCCAACTCTTCATCCGCTTCTCGTCTGCCAGATCCAGTGCTACTACCTCCTCAGGGGGAATTCTGAACTTCGCCGGCTTCTGGTCACCATCCAGTCGCACATTCAACACGGGATCGAAGCGGAAGCCCACGTCCAACCCCTCGGCATAAGCTTCCATATCCCAGACCTCATGCTTGTTCAGCGTCATGATCACACTCTTTAGCTTGAGGGAGAGTTTGCGCTCCATCAGCAACTCGATCCCCCTTATGCACCGCTCGTAGGAGCCAGGAACGCCGGTGACCCGCTCGTAGGTCTCCTGGGTGCGACCATAGAGGGTAATCTCCACGGCGAACGGGCGCCACTCAGCCAGGTGGTCGGCGATGCGGGGGGTGATGGTGGTGCCGTTAGTGAATATGGTAATCAGCAACCCTTTCTTCTTGGCATAGGTGTAGATATCGAGAAAATCAGGACGGATAAAGGGATCACCGCCGGTGAGCAGCAGCCATAGGCAACCTTCGTCCACGATCTGATCCAGAAGATCGCACAGTTCCTGATAACTCAGTTCCCTTTCCCTCGCATCCCGGTCATCAGCAGGCAGATTGATGTAGCAATGGGCACAGTGCAGGTTACAGCGAGCAGTGACCTCGATGCTACCGGTGATGGGGATGCGCTGACTGGCTACCTTGTCATGCAGACTCTTGCTGAACTCACCGTAGCTGGTAATAGGAATATACGGACATTCCATCTTAAACCTCCTTTACAGCACCAATTTCCTCCAACTGCTGAAGAAACTTTATAAGATCCACTTCCGCCTCCTCTGGGCTCACCTCAAACTCCCCAACGATTGCCTCTCTTATTTCCTCCACTCGTTTTTCGCCGTCGATAAGTTCCCAAATGCGACTAGCAACTTCGTCCATAGTATATATACTTTCGACATCTCCAACTTTCTGTCGAATCGGAACCAGAATGAATTCGTCAGCAATCTTTCTCGAGACGATGGATGGATCCTTGGCGAAGCGTTTCTCAAGATAATCGGTACTCTTTATCTTCATATTCCCTCCTGTTCTGATGTTGTATAGCTTAAAGCAACCAAAGTCCTTCATTTATGTGCAATTCTTTCTACTTTTTCTTTGATTAATTGAGTCGCTCATATTCGCATAAGGTGCGCTATAATGAGCGAAAGAAGTAATTTCCTCCCTCACCCTATCCCTCTCCCACTAGGGGAGAGGGTTAGGGCTACTCTCTCTATTCCCCCCTCCTCGATGGGAGGAGGAAGGGTGATTGCGAAATAAAGACACTTTAGCTAAGCACGCAGAATCCAATATGAGCGAAAATCTTAGCTTTGTGATCTATTTAGTCTCTCTTAATCCAGTCTTTTACTTAGAGATAGGGCGGCTTTTCCTCTGCTAATTAACAACTTAACTGGACGGAGAAGGTAATAGAGAGGGAGAAGAAAAGGATGTTTGATATTATAACATTTAATCATATAATCTCGGTAGGGGAAGATTCTAATCAATAAAATTTTGATCTTTGTCATTAATTTCCCATCAAATATCGATCTTGAAGATATATCTAACCCGAATTCAGCTCTTATATAATAGAACATAGCTCTCCACCAATTTAACTTAGTAGAGCCGAATTCATCAAAAACACGAGGGGGGATAGGGGTATAAAATAGTTCTGTCAATTGCTTAAAAGTTCTTATCACCGGTATTATTATTATCAATTTTAATCCCTTGGCTCTATTTATTAACTTATCCCAATCTAGGTTATCTTCATAGTAACGTATAACTTGATCTATATCATAGAACCAAAGTAAATAGTTAGATGATGGGTGGTTTACGGCAAGATGATAGCAAAGATAAATAATCAAATCTTCGGGACACAGGATTAACGTGGAGACATCGGAAATCTCCACCTCTATAGCATTCTCCCAAAATTGGTCGATAGGATCGGTCTCTACATAGTACGAATAATCGGAGAGATTCCAATGAATCTCTAGTTTTAAATGAGGACTATCCTGTTTTATAAATGGCAGCTCCTTTCCAAAGGTCTCATTATATTCCTGGCAAAGTTCATAATCATGAATCATACAGGCATATCCTAGCTCAGTCAACACCTTCTTTACTTCGAATAAATCCTCTCTCTTAACTAGGAGATCGACATCACACATCGGTCTCAGTGCAATATTTTTATAAACTATCTCCGCTAAGGCAGCGCCTTTAAGGACGATCACTTCTATCCCTTTCTGCTTAAAAGCGCGAAGAATCTTGCCAAGCTCATAATACATCACGATATTGGAAGCCATATTACTATAATAAGATTGCCTAAGCTTCTCTATGACCCAGGGAGGGATGGTATCTATTCTACCATTTTTTCTCAACTTATTATAGATAAGGGGAGAGATACCTTCCCTTCCAGCCTGCTCTAAAAATAATTGCCAATCAACATCAGGAGCAGAGTCGAGATTATTATTCAAAAGAGATAAGAGAACAGCATCGACATTAGACATTAGATCGCACCTAGATATTGTCAAATTATCTGATGACTCTTCACGACCGAAGGACAGAAGATTCTTGGGAACACCGAACTTTACCCTTCCTTGGTCATATTATAGCTTAAGATTAAATAATTGTCAATTAATTGATAATAATTATTAATCAAATAATTGTCATACCGCAAAATTCCCTCTCTGACTAATGATCTTTGACAAATTGGAAGTTAGGGGATGAGATATTATGCCCCCGCTTCTACTTACACCTCTGAAACTATTTCCCATCTTATTATATCATAAATTTTAATGATTTGGAAAAGATGATAAAGTTGTTTCTCTAATCATCTCCTCCAGATAAAGATATTATGATCGCAGGGTATCCAATTCCCTCTTCAATTCCCAAAATCTCTTATTCAACTCTTGGGCTTCCTCACTTTCCTCAGCTAAATTCATCTCTCCTAGCTTATAATTGAGAAGAGCGATCTGATGCTCTAGAAGTTTCAAACGTTTCTCCTTCTCATCTATTGCCTCGCCTATATGCTCCCACTTGCTATAGCTTTGAAGACGTGCTCTGTCCTTTTTCTTCTCCTCGTAGTAACTATATCCACCCGGATAGCAGATCGCCTTTCCGTCCCATAACTCGATTATCCTGTCTGTTATCTTATTCAGAAGATATCTATCGTGAGAGACCAATAGGATCGTCCCTGGGAACTCAGCCAGTGCCTCCTCTAATATCTGGAGGGATGATATATCAAGGTGATTCGCTGGCTCATCTAAAACTAAGAGATTAGCCTCGGATATTACTAGCTTGGCTAAGATCATCCTCGATTTCTCTCCCCCGCTTAAGTCTTTCACCTTCTTAGCGAAGATCTCCTTCTCCGAAAAGAGGAATCTTGAGAGAAGATAGTGGATCTCATTCTTCGTCATATCCTTCTCCGATCTTATCTCGTCGTAGAGATTATTCTCATAGTTCAATCCCGCTAGCTTCTGATCGCAGTAGCTTATCGTCAGGTTGTTTCCCAAGATCACCTCCCCGGAATCGAATGGTTCATTTCCCAGGATTATGTTAAGCAAAGTAGTTTTCCCAGTGCCATTAGCTCCTACCAATCCTACCTTCTCCCCCCAACGGATGGTGAAATTCACATCCTCGAAGAGGAGCTTATCCTCGAAACTCTTGGCTAGATCACGAACCTCGATCACTCTCTCTCCGCTTCTTCCTTTAAGCTCGATATCAAGTTTGATGCTATCAGCTCGGCGGGAACTCTTTCCCAGATCTTTTTTGAGTCGTTCAAGTCTCCTCGCGGCTGTTCTCGCTTTTCTCGCCAGCTTCGCCGCTTTCCTTCCATAGAAATCACTTCCGCTTTTAGGTCCATTTTGGATCTTCTGAGATCTTCCCTTGATCTCTCTTACTATATCATCTAGTCGCTCTATCTCAGCCCTTTTTCTATCATAAGCTTGTTGAGCTTGACGGAAGCGAAGCTCTTTTTCCCGAACATAATAACTATAGTTTCCGGCATAGTTAGAGAGCTTGCCAAATTCTAACTCCACTACTCGATCAACCAATTTATCCAGGAAATAGCGGTCATGGGAGACTATGACCATTGCTCCCTTGAAGTTCTGGAGAAAATCCTCAAGCCATTCCGTCATATTGATATCAAGATGATTAGTAGGCTCATCGAGGAGAAGAAGTTCAGGATCAGTGAGGAGAACCTTGGCTAACTCGATTCTAGTTCGTTCTCCCCCACTAAAGGAATCCACCGGGCGATCGTAAACTTCGGGTTCGAAACCAAGACCACTCATAATCTTATCTATCTTACTTTCGTAGGTGTAGCCGCCTTTATGCTCAAAGGCGGCTTGCCACTCCCCATACTCCTTGAGTATCCTCTCCAGATCCTCGTTATTCTTCTCGCTCATCTTTTTCTCCAGCGTCCTCATCCTCTCGCTCATCTCGATTAGGGGTTGAAATACAGTCATTATCTCTTGATATAAGCTGATCTCGGAGAGAAGAGATGGCTCCTGCCTAAGATATCCCAAGCGCAAATTCTCACGAGGGGATACTTGTCCTTTATCCGGCTTCTCCAAACCCGCGATGATCTCGAGCAAAGTGGTCTTACCACTGCCATTTCTACCGATAAGACCGATTCTCTCCCGATCATTTATCGCCAAGGTTACCTCCCTGAAGACCTCAAAAGCTCCGTAGGATTTCGTTACGTTATCCACGCTCGCTATTATCAATCATATCACCATCCTTATATATAAAGAAAACCGCGAGCAATCGACACTCGCGGTTTCTCAATAATCATAGTTCTATTTAATATAAGATCACATCTTCTCTGTTTAGACCCACCTAGGACATATAAAGAAACAAGCGAATATCCATTGCGCTTAATTTCACCGCTATCTGTTCTTTATTGTCCTCATTTGAGCCTAATTTACAAAACCCACCAAAATCGAGAAGGTTTTTGAGGGACGCCTTTCCTCGCCCTGTTAAATGATTAGATCTACCCTCCCAACGAGCAGTTCTAATTGGAGATTTACTTGAAGAATTCTCCCCTAACCTACATAATTTATATTTTTTTCCAATGGTGCGAATCTGGTATATTCTTCTAAAAAAGCTAATTCAACAGTTCCAATTGGCCCATTCCTCTGCTTTCCAATTATGATCTCAGCCACATTACTCTTCTCTTCCTCTATCTCGTCTTCATCCTCTTCTTCTCTGCCAAACCTCCATTTAGCTTTGTGTTTTCTCCGATAATAACCTTCGCGGTAAATGAAGAGTACCAGATCAGCATCTTGCTCTATAGCTCCTGACTCGCGAAGATCGGAGAGGATCGGACGCTTGTCCATCCTCTGTTCTACTGCCCGAGATAGCTGAGAGGTAGCGATGAGAGGAACGTTCAACTCTCTGGACAATTCCTTCAAGGATCTGGAGATCTCCGATATCTCCTGCTGACGATTCTCGATCCTCCTGTTTCTACTGCCTTGCATAAGCTGGATATAATCAACTATTATGAGACCCATATCCTGCTTAGATTTTAACCTTCTAGCCCTAGCTCGAAGCTCATGAATGTTGATCCCTGGCGTATCATCAATGAAGATGGGAGAGCTGGATATCTTTCCTGCCATATTGATCAGATTGGGCCAATCATTTTGCGAGAGATATCCGGAGCGCAATTTGTGGGAGTTTACTCGTGCTTCAGAACATAGCATCCTTAAGACCAGTTGAGTGCGAGAGGTCTCCAAACTGAAGATCGCCACTGGGATATTGTGATTAATCGCGACATTAGTGGCTATATTCAAACAAAGACTCGTTTTACCCATTCCCGGTCTAGCTGCCACGATGATCAGATCCGAAGGTTGAAGACCGGTCGTCATAGTATCGAGATCAGTAAAGCCTGTTGGCAGTCCAGTTATAAATTCTTTCCTCTCGTATAGGTTCTCTACATAGTCGAAACTATCCGACATTATTTCCTTGGTGGAATAGAAGTGCTTGATATTATCTCTTTGGGAGATGTTAAATATGAGTTGTTCCGCCTTATCAAGGATATCGCTCAGCTTCATCTCAGTCTCAAAGCCCAATTGGGCTACCTGCGTAGCGGCGCTTATCAGATTCCTCAAGCATGCTTTCTCATATACTATCCGAGCGTAATACTCGATATTGGCGACAGTGGGAACGCTTACTGCCAAACTCGATAGATAGCTCATCCCTCCCACCTTTTCTAGTTGCCCCTTATTGTGTAGCTTATCAGCTACAGTAACGATATCCGCTGGCTCACTGTTCTCGATCAGCTCCGCTATAGCCGCAAAGATGAAGCCATGACTTTCCCGATAGAAGCTCTCAGGAGTCAATATATCCATAGCTAAGATAGCCGCATCTCTATTTTGAAGCATACCGCCTATAACCGATTGTTCGGCCTCGATATTCTGGGGCGGAACATTCTCTATAGGTACCACAGATGGATCTATCAAATCGCCAATCTCCCAGGGCAAATTTACTCCCTCTTGCCCTTCATCTCTTCCTCATCTATAACTCGAACTTTGGCTTTCGCCGTCACTTTACGATGTAATCTAATAGGAATCTCATAATCTCCGATCTGTTTTATCGATTCCTCCAGCCTTATCTTCCGCCTATCTATCGTCAATTTCAATTTTTTCTCGATCTCATTAGCGATATCGGTAGAAGTCACTGAGCCATATAGATGACCTTCCTGACTAACCTTCCCTGGCATAACTATATTCAACTTCTCGATAAGTTCCGCCAATTGCTCAGCTTCCTCCTGTTCTCTAGCGTCCTTGAGCATCTCAGCCTTCTGCTTATGTTCCCAAGCCTTCTTATTTCCGGAAGTAGCCTCGATCGCTAACTTCTCGGGCAACAAGTAATTACGAGCATACCCTTTAGCTACATCGACTACAGTCCCCTTCTTCCCTAAGTTCTCTATATCTTGCTGTAAGATAACTTCCATAGATTTATATCCCCCTATTCATTGCTTTTAGCTAAATTTAATTTCCTCAGATCAAGCAAGCTATCTAGTAACCCCACCAATACTACTATGAAGGATAGAAAAGGTATGGTTATCAGAAGAAAGTATATTATTACTTTGAAAACGATGTTAAAGGAATACTTTTTCATAAAGAAGCTCAATACCGATATAGCTTGAACGAAGAAGATTATAGAGAAAATAGATAGTATATTTGCTCCCATCCTATATAATATAGATGATCCCAGATATTGACTTAGCATCGTTATCAACCAACCAGCTATAAAGCCCCAAACCGTGTAGTGTGGAATTCGCCAACGGGAGAAGGGAGGCAGACCCCCCTCGATTTTATGACCCAATTTAGCCAACACCAGTTTAGCGACCCAGAAGTTCAGGAAGGTGTCAAATACAGCCGCAATTAGAAATGAGCTGGGCAGAAGCAGGGAGACCATCTTGAGCATATTATCAAAAGTGCTCCTCATCTCCTTCAACTGCTCTGAAGCAAGCCCCATCTTTTCGTAGAGCGATAAGGAAGTGGAGATTCCCTGTTGCATAGCTCTATTGATCTCCGTAATGGGATTCATCCTTAAGAAGATGAAGGAGATAGTCAACATAAGCCCAGTTCCCACCAGAGAAGCGATGCTCCCTATAATTAGGATCTTAGCAGGGGAAAATCCTCGTCTTATGCATAGTCCTAGGGAGATCCCGATAGCTCCGAAGCCGAATAGAACGGTTATCCCCAATAGAGGGCCTGATAATATGGATACCAGGAGAGCGGCGATAAAGGTCGCCATTATGCTTATCTCTTTTCCCCATCTCACCCCGGCTATGATTATCGGAACTGGGCAGACGAAGGTCATCAAAGTTCCTATTACCGGTATATAGAAACTCATCAGAACCAGTATGGCGGCGATGCTAGCTAAAATCGCCCCCTCAGTTAATGCTCTCGTTGACAATTTATTGAGCATCCTTCATACTCTCCCCTCAGAAGGGAGTTTTAATATAGAGGTAATAAAGTTACTCAGATGAAGTAAAGGGCAACAGAGCGATGTTACGAGCCTTTTTGATAGCTCTAGTAAGGCTCCTTTGATGCTTAGCGCAGTTTCCAGATACTCGGCGAGGTATGATCTTCCCTTGCTCCGAGACAAAACGTTTTAATATTTTAACATCTTTGAAGTTTATCTCATTTATGTTATCCGCGCAAAAGATACAAACTTTCTTTCTTGGTCTTCTTCTAGCTTTAAATTTGCTTTTAGATCTCCTTCTATCATCACGAGCCATATTTGATTTATTCAGCCTCCTTAAATGATTGTTATGCAATTTTGGTTAGAATCGGTTTACAGAATAACTAGAAGGGAACATCTGGAACCTCTTCTTCTGACGCTTCAACTTCTTCCTCTTCTTGCTCCTCCTGGTCCTCAATTTCTTCCTCTTCCTCTTCCTCTTCACTGGGAGCCTCTCTAGGAGCAGCAAGAAATATCACCCTTCTAGCTACTATATCCATAGCACTCCTCTTTTGGCCATCCTCAGTTTCCCAGGAGCGGAATTGAAGGCGACCATCCACTATGATCTGACTCCCTTTTTTCAGATATTCGCTGCAGTTTTCCGCTGGCCGTCCCCATACCGAAACATTGACGTAGCAAATATCCTCTTTTCGTTCCCCAGCTTGGGTGGTATAAGTCTGATTGCTGGCTAATCTAAGAGTAGCTACTGCTCTGCCACTGGGGGTATAACGGAGTTCAGGATCTCTTGTCAATCGTCCGGAAATAAAAACCTTATTCAAACTTGCTGGCATAAAGCGATCACTCTCCTCTATTGAGACTAGAGTTCACTGATATCTATTGGTTCTGCACCCCCAAATGGCTCTTCATAGTAGGATTCTTTGGGCCTGCCTAGGAATCCGACTCTATTAGCTACAACTTTTAACTTGCTTCTTTTTTCCCCTTCTGGAGTCTCCCAAGAATCAAGTTTCAATCGTCCTTCTACTACAACCTGCCTCCCTTTGCTTATATACTTACTGCAGTTCTCTGCCAATTTTCTCCAAGTTTCTATATTGACGAAGCAAGTAGATTCTTTCGTCTCACCCTCCTCTGTTGTATAGAAATTACTAACTGCTATACCGAAGGTAGCAACAGCATCCCCGCTGGGAATATAGCGAAGCTCCGGGTCCCTTGTTAAATTCCCCAACAATATCACGCTGTTAAGATCTGACATGGATTAACACCACCTTTAAAGTTAGATAAATGGCGGGTATAGATAATCTTAAGATCTTGAGGTCATAGATCTCATAACCAGACCGCTTAACTTAATTTCCCTTTCCAGATCGGAAATTATCGAAGGTTCAGCCTCAAAGGAAAAGATAACGTAAAAGCCTCTCTTCTTGCCATTTATATCAAATCCTAATTTTCTAGCCCCCATCTTGTCCAAGCCTTTGAACTCACAACCAAGGCTCTTTATCAGCTCCTCCACCCCTTGTATTTTCCCCTCTAGTTCCTCCTCATCGAGATCGGGATCGAGAATGGAAACCAACTCGTATTTCCGCAACCATTTCACCTCCTCATACATTAAATCTGAAGTAGATTATATCTCCATCCTGAACAACGTAATTATGCCCCTCTAGCCGCATCAATCCTTTTTCCCTTGCGGCAGCTAGAGAACCTGTCTTTACAAGATCATCATAAGATATTACCTCAGCTCGGATAAATCCCCTCTCCATATCACTATGCACCTTTCCAGCCGCTTGAGGGGCTTTAGTCTCTCGCTTCAGGGTCCTAGCTCTGACTTCCTTATCTCCAGTAGTATAGAAGGTGATGAGATCTAGCTGTTCATAGCCAACCCTTATTAATCGCTCCAGACTAGCCTCTTCAATTCCCAGCTCCTTCATAAACTCCCCTATTTCGTCCTCCTCCAACTCGGAAAGCTCCGCCTCCAATTTAGCATAAAGAGGAACGCATACTGAACCCTCTTGAGAGGCATAATCCTCGATCTCTGCTAAATAAGGGGAATCCGAATCATCCTCTCCTAAATTGGCTACGTAAATAAATGGCTTAACTGTTAAAAGAGGCATATCTTGAAGTAATCCCTCTCGTTCATCGTTTAATTCGAGAGAACTTAATAATTCCCCTCGATTAATGATATCCTCAAGCTCCCTCAGAGAATCCGCTTCTGCTTTATACTTAGGATCACCAGTTTTGATAAATCTTTTGGCCTTCTCATGCCGTCGGTTTATGATCTCTAGATCGGCTAGACTTAGCTCCAGCTTTATAGTTTCGATGTCTCGAATAGGATCGATACTTCCCTCTATATGAGGAACATCACCAGCCTCAAAGCAGCGCACCACCTCTACTATAGCATCCACCCCACGAATATGATCTAGGAATTGATTGCCTAATCCTTCACCTTTACTAGCACCTTTGACTAGACCCGCGATATCGACAAACTCGATGGTAGTGGGAACAGCCTTGGGAGGAGATAACAACTCATATATCTTAGTCAGCCTCTCATCTGGCACTTTTACAATTCCCACATTAGGTTTAACGGTGGTGAAGGGATAACTCGCCACCTCAGCTCTCATTCTAGTCAAGGCATTGAAGAGAGTGGATTTCCCCACATTGGGTAACCCCACTATTCCACAATTGAAGCCCATTTTCTCTCACTTGCTTTTCGGGAGGAGATATTTATTGCTCAGAACTTCGCTTATCTTCTCCGCTATAACTCGTTGACCATAAGCAGTCGGATGTATTCCATCGGGATGTATTAAATCTTCCTCAGCTCTCTTTGAGAACTCTTCATTAATATCGATAAGACCGAGGTTCGATTTCCCTGCTACTTCTCTTATAGCCTGATTATAAAGTTCATAAATTTGGATCTGATCTAGGAGCGTATCCCTATCTTTCCTGCCGATGAAAGCCCCTTCTTTTACAGTGCTAGTGGTCATAAGGAAAATCTCCGCTTCACTATTCTCCTCGATCCTCGATATGATTGTATGAAGCGTGTCCTTAAATTGATCTATCGGAACACGAGGTTTAAGCCTTAAATTTTCTACCCCTAGTAATTCTCCTTTGAATCCGCTCTTCACTACCCTTCTCAACTTCTCCAGCCATTTGGCTTTACATAATCTTCGATAGGCAGGGATAAGGCGATGTAGCTTCCTATCAACCTTACCTATTAGGATTAAGAGATTTTTCGCCATCCCCTCCTGTTTTTCAGGTTGAACTAGATAGCCATCGTTAAGACCAAAGCTGACTAAGACAAGATCGGGGTTAAGCTCGAGAACATCCCTGGATAATCTTTCCAAACCTTGATGGGCTATATTACCTGAAACTCCAGCGTTGATAACTATTATATCATCCCTTTTGAGCTTTTCCCTTAATCTCCTCTGAAGTATATAGGTATAAGTCTCATTCTCAGCTAATCCCTCACCATAAGTTACCGAATCCCCGAGAGCCACTATCCTTTCAGGAAAGGGCATAAAGATAACCCCTTTGCGAACATCCGTTTAGACCAATTTCTAATTATAGCATATCTTTGTAAGTTTAGCAACCCCTAATTTTCACCCCCAAGTATTTAAATCGTGCTGAGAAATAGTTATCACTTATATCTGATATCAAGACTGCCCACCCCAGATGTAACCTCTAAATCTAGCTTAGCAGAAGCCTCATCATAATTGTCTGTTTTGTATTCTCTCCCGTTGATCTTCTCGAAACTACTCGGAAGATCTAATGAACCTAAGGCAGAAGATCTTTTCAGATGAACTCCTAATCCTTTGGGAACTATGACTTTAATGCTGGAGGCTCCAGACTTTATCACTGCCTCGGTCTTCTCTACCTTGTCCCCAAAGATTACAGTAATGCTACTCGCCCCAGTGCTTAAGCGGAACTTAGTGAGCTTCAAAGAGCTGAAGTCAAGGTTCATATTGCCCGCTCCGCTATTCAATTCTAATTTAAGAGGAGCATCATCGATAAGCTTTAAATCCCAATCGATGCCCTTCATCCTATCCTCTCTTCTCTGTTTAATCTCTACTTCAGCTCTTCCATTCCTGTAATCATAATCGATTACTGATCTTGCCTTGCGGAATTCACCTTCGTAGAGCTTATCAGAAGTAGCGGATATATCAAGCTCGCCAGCCCCTATGCTTACTTCAAAATCAGCTTCTTTTATACCAGTTGGTAAATCCTTGCTATACTCCTCCGTTGGAGCTATCCTATCTCTGGTAGGACCTCCCCAAAGGAGTAAGACCAGAACGATCGCTAGAATTATGAGAACAGTAGTAGAATTCAAGGGTTTGATCTTGCCCTCGCGTTGGAGGATTCCTAAACCTATGAAGATCAAGGCAAGGGGCCAGAGTCTCCAAATTCTCGCTAGTGATCCCCATGACAGAACTCCGATTGCGCCAAGGAGTAATATAACCCCTAAAACTACGACGAATGCCCCTATTAGAAATCGATCGTCTATTTTCATCTTATCTACCTCCCATTTAATTTTTCCCCCTCAAGTTTAGTAACTCTTCGAACTCCCCTCCCGTCAGAATCTCAATTCCTAATTCTTGAGCTTTGGTGAACTTTGAACCGGAACTCTCCCCTGCTATCACATAATCGGTCTTTGCGCTGACGCTAGATGTTACTCTACCTCCCGCTTGAATTATCAAATCTTGAATCTCCGAACGAGTGTAATTAGCAAGCTTTCCTGTTAGAACAAAGGTCTTTCCCGCGATATCGGAGGAGATTATTTTGGCTTCTTCTTTCTTGGCGGTTCTTACTTCAGCCCTCTTCAACTTTTTGAGTAATTCTTTGGTCTCCTCCGCTCGGAAAAAGGCGACGATACTATCCGCGGTAACAGGACCGATCTCGAAGATATCTGCTAGTTGCTCTTTTTCCGCTTGTGATAACCCCTCTAAAGAATTGAAGTTATCAGCTAAGATGCGTGAGGCTCGTTCTCCTACGTTCCTAATCCCTAAGCCGAAGATGAGCCTAGACAAATCTCTATCCTTGCTATCAGCGATAGCATCAAATAAGTTTTGGGCTGATTTATCAGCCATCCGATCCAGCCCTAGCAGAGTCTCTTTATCGAGAAAGTAGAGGTCAGCAACATCCTTAACTAAACCCTTATCCACTAACTGATCTATAGTGGCTGAGCCTAATTTCTCGATATCCATCGCATTACGAGAGGCAAAGTGGCGAATGTGTTCCTTTAACTGAGCTGGACAGGATACTCCGATACAGCGAGTCGCCGCTTCTCCCTCCAATCTCACTACCTCTCCTCCACACACCGGACATCGGTCGGGCATAGAGAATTCAATCTCTTCTCCAACTCGCCTCTCTTTAAGCACTCTAACCACTTCGGGTATGACCTCCCCGGCCTTGTGGACGATAACGGTATCTCCTATCCTGACATCTTTACGCCTTATCTCATCCTCATTATGTAAGGTAGCTCTGCTTACCACCGAGCCTGCTATCAAGCGAGGTTCTAATATAGCTACGGGAGTCAGGATACCGGTTCTTCCCACTTGAACTATGATATCCTGAACTTTAGTAGTTGCCTCCTCGGGAGGGAATTTATAGGCGATAGCCCAACGAGGGTTGTGACTAGTAGCTCCCAGTATCTCCTGTTGAGAGAAGGAGTTTACTTTTACTACTACGCCATCTATCTCATAATCTAACTTTTCCTCGTCTTCTTGCCATCGTTCGCAGTATAATATAACTTCTTCTATATCTTTACATATCTTTATATTGGGATTGGTCTTAAGACCAAGTGCTTTCACATATTTTAAGGCTTCCAGATGATTATTTACCCCTTTATCCTCTATATATCCTATTCCATAGATGAAGATATCTAACGGTCTGGAGGCAGTGATCTTGGGATCTAATTGCCTTAGAGAGCCAGCCGCGGCATTGCGAGGGTTAGCGAAGGGGGATTCTTCTCGTTTAGCTCGCTCTCGGTTAAGCTTCTCAAATTCGCTTTTTATCATATAGACCTCACCCCTGACCTCTATGAGAGAGGGGGGATCTCCTCTTAGATGCAGGGGGATAGAGCGGATAGTTCTCAAGTTATGGGTGATATTCTCTCCCTGCCTTCCGTTGCCTCGAGTGGCCCCCTGAACGAAGCTTCCGTTTTCATAGATTAGAGAGACAGCCGCCCCATCGATCTTTAACTCAGCGACATATTCTATCTCTTCACTCTCCAAGAGGCGTCTGACCCTCTTATCAAAGGCTCGAAGATCATCGGCGGAGAAAGCATTATCCAAGCTCAGCATCGGAAGGCGATGCTGAACCGTTTCGAACTCCTTAGCTGGCTCAGCTCCTACCCTTTGAGTTGGAGAATTAGGGGTGGTAAGCTCAGGATATTTCTCCTCTAGTTGCTTTAACTCTTGCATCAGTTGATCGAACTCTTGATCCGATATCTCTGGATCGTCAAGGATATAGTAGCGATAGTTGTGATGCTCTATCTGTTGACGTAATTCCTTTATCCTCTTTTCCGCTTCTTGAACATCTTCGTTCATTTATTCTTCCCTGGGGAGGCTGTCGGATCTTAGAGATCCGACAGCCACAAAAGTTAGGCTAACCAGCAATATCAACCTGTTTCCCACTCTCGATTGACTCGTTCACTGCTAAGCTCACAGCTAAACTCTTAACTCCGTCGGAGTAAGGGCATCTTATCTTGGAAGCATCCTTGGTCCTTACCGCCTCTACGAATATCTGATCTTCTCGGAGATAAGGGTTCAAGATGCTTCTATACTCCTCACTCCTTCCCCTTTCGATGAACTTCACATATTGGCTTGCCATCTCCACCGTCAAGTTCTTGGCGAACAGTTTGAGTCCCACTTCACCGCTCCCAGAGATACAGGCGGAAGCAATATGTCCGATAGCCCCATTCTCAAACTCAAGTATAGCTAAGCTTGCATCCTCCACATCATAATTCTCGAACTCGGTGTTCAATCCAACGAATCCTCTCGCGAAAACGCTCTTCACATCTCCTATCATATAGCGAGCTAGATCGAAGATATGAGTCGTCTGCTCAACAGCTTGTCCTCCAGATTGCTCCTTTCTTCGCCACCAAGCTACTCCTGGCGTTCCGCCTAGCCAAGCTCCCAGAGCCATGGCGATCTTCTTGCCTTCCAATAGCTGTTTAGCTCTATCGGTGGTATCGAGATATCGCCAGTTATAACCTACGCTAGAGATAACACCTGCTTTCTCGATAGCTCCCTCTATCTCCTTAGCCTTCTCCAGAGTCACCGCGATGGGTTTCTCCACCATTATAGCTATTCCCTTCTCAGCGGCTATCAACTCTTGCTCCTCGTGAGCGAAGGGAGGAATACAGATGTAGATCGCGTCCAGCTTCTCCTTGTCAAGCATCTCCTTATAATCCGTATAAGCTACACCTCCGAATCTCTTAGCCGCTTTCTCCGCCTTCTCCTTCACTACATCACATAGAGCGGTGATCTTGGCTTCCTCGATCTGCTCCAACTGATTAAAATGAAAATTGGCGATACCTCCCGTGCCTATAAAACCGATACTTACAGACATTGATATGCCTCCTTTTAGTTAAAAGATAGTTACTGATAAAAATATAAGACCCATTAGATTCCGAAGAGTTGCCCGAAGCCTGCCTACGCACTAATTGTTCTATTACAACAAATCCGCTATTCATCTCCTCTCCATTCTTCGGCGTAAAAAAAATCAACTACCCTTTAGAAAATATGCTTAGCCAAAAGAAGTGATTCTTTACCTTCCAGTTTTGCAGCTTGGATTGGCTCAATAAATCTTTTATCTCTTTTGGTGTATAAGAAGCTCTAACATGTTTTGAAAAAATGCCCAACCAAGATCTTCTAAAATCGCTGATTAAGAACTTACCTTTGGGCTTAAGAACCCGCTGGATTTCATTAAACATTCTTATTGGATTCTTTATCAAATGAAGGGTGTTACTGCTGATAACTAAATCAAATGTGTCATCCTCAAGGGGCATATTCTCAGCATCGCCCTTTTCGAAGGAAACCCTCAAAGATGCTCCACTTTTTTGAACATTATCTCTGGCTAACTCTAATACCACATCAGAAAGGTCCAAACCTATAACTCTCACTTCAGGAATTCTTTTGGCAAATTCGATGGCAAGTAAACCTGGCCCGGTTCCCACGTCCAGAACTTTGCTATCAGTTATTCCCCATTTTTTAGCTGCAGAGACAAAACTCTTAGACACACTCCGCATCCATTTCTCAGTTTCTTTATTATATCTTCTCGCAGTTTCTATGTCTTCAAAGACTCCATGCTCAAGTGGTTTCCTCTTTACCATGAATGTATTCTCCTTCTCCATCCCGAAAAGGCGAGATCCGGAATTTAATATAACGTTTTACGAATAAAAGAAGTTCACCTAAGTGGAGTTAACTGTCGTTTTTAATCTCTATTTCTACGTTGTAACAGCCGTATAATCCCCAGCAAGAAATTCACTCTTGGCACCTTTTGCATATAGCGTCTGTAGTCATCACCAAACTTCTCGATATTTAACTGGTCTGCTGATAGAATAATTAGGTAGACGCAAACAATAGCCACAATAGCACTAATTACAATTATCCAATTTTGAAGGAGGAAAATATGAGAAAGGAACATCACTATCCCGCCTAAATACATTGGATGCCGAACAATACCGTAGATTCCGCTGTCAATGATATTACTAGTACCTTTTATACGAAGCGTAAATATAGATAGAAGAACAAATAACGCACCGATCACAAGTATTATCCATCCTACAACTACCAATTCTTTGATGATCGGAACAATATCTAGCAACCAGGACAATAATATATTCAGAAAAAAACAGATTCCTACAATACTCATCAAAATGTTGTCTTTTGTCTCTCGCCTCATATTCTATACTCCCGATTTCTTCCAATCGCCTTCCAATTTTTGATTAACATTATTAAACCATATACTCCTACTCCAAAGAGAACACAATCCTCATAGCATTCAAGCGCTCCTAGACACTTACCAACGCTCGTCAGGGCCCAAGGCAGAAGTAATATATAGACCTTCTTATCAACCTTTGGTATCGCTCCTGCGACCAGCGCAAGGGCGAATACTGTTAATGGACAAGGCATCATAGGTGTGCAGGTTTTTGGGTAATAATGTCCAAGAGCCAATCCAATTAATGGATATAAGAACACCAACAGAATCCAGACGATCGTCAGATACTTTTGCCATTTCACATCAGGAAGTCTAAACTCGATTTTCCTCGTGAATATATCCACAGCAAACAGAATCGCCACAATGATGAATAAGGGGGCTCCGAAAAAAGTAGCCATCGGACTCTTAGCGAAGATCAGGAAATATACTATACCATTCCAAACAAAGGCAAATGAGAGGAATGTTTTCATAAGATCGTTTGCCCTAGTGCTAGGTTTAGCGAATACAAGGTATATCAAAATCAATGCTATAATTACCATAATTATTTGCACTAGAGAAGTTGCTTCATTGTATGCTCCAATTTGATTCCAAAATGTCTCTGTAGTTGGCATATTAAAACCTCTTTTTTCAAATTAACAGATAGGAGCGATCATAATTTTTCCTGCCGATCTTTATGAATATGTCGTAAGTAATCAGTGAGTATGTAATGCCAAACTGCCTCGATCAAGAAAAATGCCGCGAGAAATCCGAAGGCTGCAGACCACCATCGCGAGGCAAAATACGACCAGAGGAGAATCATAATTATGCCCGAAATCAAATTAAATGTTCCAACTAACTCTGTGCCTGAGAATATCTCCTTTAAAAAGTTTTTCATAGTTTATCAACCTCTTTTTCATTTTTTGGCTTTTAGCGGGCGAAGCCCGTAGCGTATATGTAGATTTGTCAATGAATAAAATCTTAACTTTATGACCTACTGAGATATAATTCCCCCCTTACCCTAGCCCTCTCCCACTAGGGGAGAGGGAACATCGATCGAGATAGAGCTGATCTCTTTAGTTCCCCCTCCCTTGATGGGAGGGGGTTAGGGGGGAGGGTGGTTTAAGATGGTTTCGAGATCTAACAAGAGAAAAATCTTCAATAGTCCCATTAATTCGGCAAAAACCAAGAGGGGGGGCGATTTAAGGTGAATTCAAGATCCGATCTGATCTCGAACATCTCAGATAAAAATTTGAAACTACTCAAATATCCCAGCTTATTATATCATAGAATCGGGGTAAAAGCAATATCGGGATTGTGATGATTTTTTGCTCTCTGGACTTACTATGTCAAGCCGAAGATGAGCTTGAAGGCTATTCTTTGACCTCGATCAACCAGGCTTGATGGGTAGCACCGGCATCATTTTCCACTATTATCTCCGCCCTGTATTTACCAGCTTTTCGAGGTATCCAAGTTATCTTACCGCTTCGGGGATCGATCCTTAAATCGACTGGGAGTAGAGCTGACCAGAGGATCGGTTCATCCCCTATCGCTTTCGCTCTTCTATCTTCATCATAGTTATAAACTTCTCCTACTTTGGCGATTCCTCGGGGAAAGGAAACTATAGCCGGAGGGATAACTGGATCAAGCTTATATAATATTATTCCCTTTCCCTCTTGAAAATTATCATCGCGAAATTGAAATATCACTCCTGCGGTATTATAGCGAAAGTAGAGGTCGGGATGATAGGCAAAGTATTCGCTTCTTTTTCTTCCCTCTGTAGGAGCTAACTTAGCTATTCCTATATATTCTCGACCGTTCCACTGCTCTAAGGAGGTCGGGTTATAGGAGATATAATCTAAGCAGATAATATAAGGATTATCGAGATTGGGAGGATTAAAGGAGATATTAGCACTGTAAGTATCCGCTTGCATCTTATCCCCCTGATCGTCCCATTCTCTGGGGTGAAAGGTGAAGCTACCTCTGGACATCTCCCAACGCGCCAGATTGGCGAAAGTTAGCAGAATAGAGCCATCTATCTCCCCCTGGTAATCTTCAAGGATGCTCTTTACTATAGAATATATACTGGGATTATACGGAGTGAGATTGAGCCAGCGACCGATCTGAGATTGATAGTCGGGAGAATTAGTAGAGCCTTCACCATCCACATAGTCGCATATAGTCTGAGAGTCGATATATATGTTATTAAAGAAGGTATTCGCGAAACATCTCATATCCTCTTCGGTAAAAACTATCCCCGCCAAGTAGCACTGGATAGCGAAATCAACAACGATAGCCGCATGGGATATATCCTCTATCTCGCCTTTCCTCCCATATTTGTTCCATATATAGGAGTTATTATCAGTTAAATGCAAAGATTTCTTGATATGATAGGCTAAACGCGCTATTTTGTCCAAATATTCGTCCTTCCCAGTTGCTCTATAGAGGAAAACTAGGGTGCGACCCATAGCGGCAGAGTGATTGAGAGGTAATTCTCTTTCTTCTTGGAAAGCATAATCCTTCGGAGAGATGTAATAACCCTCGTCTGAATAGACCCTCCACTGATCGTTATGAGCTTCTACGGTCTCCTCAATTTTAGCTAGGTATAAATCTGCTTTCTCTCTATACGTTCTTCCATCATAAGTCGTTTCATACCATAGAACTCGATCGTTATATACTAGATAGACGAATTTAGCTATCGGATAGGTTATCATTCCGGAGTGAACCAGATAGCAACGAGGCTTATCGGAATAGGATATATTTATCCAACAAGGATTTATCAACCCTCTATAATCTTTAATTCCTCGAACATCATCTCTTTTATTCAACACGTTATCTATATGATCGGCAAGTTTATCTAAATAATATACCTCTCTCGTTTTTTCATACATAGATATATAGCCCATCATTATATATGACTCTCCCCAGGCTAGAGTGCCATATTCATTATCGGAATGTTTGTAGCCATTGCCATTATTGAGTTTGGCATCTAGCTTATCGAAAGTTAAACGTGCTGTTACCGAGGAAGCTATTTGGAAGGTAGGGAAAAACAAAGATATCGAAATTAAAATGAGAATAACACTCAACTTAGATGACATATCCATCTGACCTCGCTCTAAGATAGTTTTAGTTCTATCTACCGTTTTTATTGACATTTAGTTTCAAATAATGTATAATATGAACTCAAATGTCGCATAAAAGTTTTTGTCTGAAATTTGCGAGCGGTATCGAACATACTTTGAAATGAAAGGAAGGCAATAAAGTGATCGGAAACAACTATGAATTGACGCCTGAGGATAAGGCAATTCTGGCGGAGATTAAGGATCGGCTGGAGCCTCATCGCGATGAGATCGCTGGCAAGTGGAATCATCTGCTGGAGGAGACCGGATTGCTGGAGGGGCTTTCCCTTCCAGCGGAGAAGGTCTTCGATCTCACGACCCAATGGGCGGCAGAGGCTTACTTCTCATCGCTGGAGGAGGAGCTGCGGGAGAGTGAGGAGACAATGCGAGCGCTCCTGAACGCTACTACCGATTTTGTAAGCCTGACAGAACTTGATGGGACTATAATAGCTATCAATGAAACAGGAGCTCGGAGACTTGGCAAGAGTGTAGATGAACTTATCGGTACACGCATTTTTGATTATTTCCCACCTGAGGTAACGGGATCCAGAAAAGCGCTAACTGATGAGCTTATTCGCTCAAGGAAGCCTATTCGCTTCGAAGATGAGCGTAGAGGAATGATTTTAGAAAACTGTGTCTATCCAGTCTTCAGTGATGAAGGAAAGATTGAGCGAGTAGCCACTTTCTCTCGAGACATCACCGAGCGCAAGCGGATGGAGGAGGCGTTGCGGGAGTCACAGCAGATGCTGCAATTGATTGTGGATAATATTCCCCAGTTCGCCTTCTGGAAGGATAGAAACCTTGTCTATCTGGGCTGCAATAAAAAACTTGCTCAAGTCGTAGGTATTGAAAAGCCGGAGGACATTGTTGGTAAGACAGATTACGATATGCCATGGGAGAAGGAGCAAGCAGACTCCTACCGCGAGTATGATCGTCGGGTGATAGACACGGATACGCCTGAGTATAATATCATCGAGCCCATACTACAAGCAGATGGAAAGCGGGGTTGGGTAGAGATGAACAAGGTCCCCCTTCACGATTCGGAAGGAAGAGTTATAGGAATCCTTGGCACTTATGAAGATATCACCGAGCGCAAGCTAGCGGAGGAAGAGAGGGAGCGTCTGCAACAAGAGACTATCGAAGCTCAAGCAGCAGCCATTCGCGAGCTTGCCACCCCTATCGTGCCGATTCACGAGGGGATCATCATTATGCCTCTGGTGGGCAGTATAGACACCCGACGAGCCAGCCAAATTATGGAGATGCTACTGAGTGGCATCAGCGAACACCAAGCTAGCATAGTGCTTATAGACATCACCGGTGTGCCAGTGATGGACACAGGAGTGGCGAATCATCTGTTGGAGGTAGCGAAGGCAGCAAGGTTGCTGGGTTCGGAGGTGATAATGGTAGGTATCAGGCCGGAGGTAGCCCAGACAATAGTGCATTTAGGAGTGGATTTGACCGGGATAATGACCAAGCAGAATTTACAGAGGGGTTTGGAGTATGCTTTTCGGGTTATGGAATTGCAGATAGGAAGACGCGAGGAGATGGGAGCCAAAGTTCCTATTCCTGAAGAAGAGAAGGGATAGTTCACAATGACCTAATATTCTTAGTCTTTCCCCTCACCCTAGCCCTCTCCCACCAGGGGAGAGGGAACATCGAGATGGAGCTTAAGTCTATGCTTTGCATTATCTCTCGTCCCCCTCCCTCGATGGGAGGTTCTGTCAAAAATTAGCTCTCTAAATTGAAGCTGAAGCTAGATTTTATATGGTCTCTTGACTACCCCCCCCACCTTTCATCGCACCAGTTCAGCAAATTTTCGACTTTTTTCATTCTATTTTTTACAGAGCCCGATGGGAGGGGGATAGGGTGAGGGTGTAATACAAAGTAAATTGGATCTTAGATCCCAGATTTTATATGTACTTCTTCCCTCAATAGACCTTGACAACTCAGCGAATTATTGATATAATGGAAGAGGCTTCTTGGTAGTTATCAATCATCCATATTTACTTTAGAGGGGGTGATAATCCGAATTAAGTCGAATAGTTTCTCAACCATTAGTTTATCTGTAACAAATATCATCTTAAGGAGGAGATAATATGAAAAAATTGACAAAAGTGTTTGCGATACTGCTTTTGATAGCGATCTTCGTAACTATAGAGCTTTTACCTGCGTTTGCCGCTAAGAAAACGGTGCGTATGTTTGCTCAGGCTTTGACGCCTCGGGAGAGGTTGGAGGCTGACAGATGGAATCCACCTCAATACTTCTGGAAGCTGGAGGAGGATTATGAGGCTGATCATCCTGATGTGGATATCGATTTCCTGAAGCAGATCGCGGGCGAATATGAGGCTTGGCTGGTCACTCAAATGACCGGGGGAATCTCTCCGGAGATCGTTTGGTATCAGAGAGGGTATATCAACCGTGATTATAAGAAGGGCTGGTTCGTTAACCTATCTCCATGGTTGGACAAGCCCAGTCCTTATGTGGAAGGAAATGAGCATTGGATCGATACCTTCCAGGGCCCTGTCATCGCCAGTGGAACCGCTCCTGATGGCAATATCTATCTGATCACTGGTGATATCGTAGGAACGGGTGTGTTCTATAATGTGGATCTCTTCAAGGAGCTTGGGTTCACCGTTCCGGTGCCTCATGGGGTCACTTGGGAGGAGTTTATAGATATGCAGAAAAAGATCAAAGAGAATACCGATGTTGCTCCTTTTGCCTTGGATATGGGGGCTAGCTCGATGAGAACTGACTGGACTCTAAGAGTACTCCAAGATGTATTGCTCGATGATAAGCTAGGCGCGATCAAGGGGATCGAAGGGTATGTCGAGAGAACCTGGAAGCCTGGTGAGCCGATAACGATGGAGGAAACTGTCCGGGCTATCAAGAAAGGTGTCTATAGTGCCAAGGATCCCGCTTGGCAGGAGCAACTAAGACTCTTGAAGGAATGGTCTCAATACTTCGAGAAGGGTTTCTTGGCTGGTCCCGATGTCTATAGACTATACATCACGGGAAAGGCAGCGATGACCTGGGATGGAAGCTGGTCAATTAAGCCGATCGATGTCGATCCGCTACGTGAATTCGAGTACGGTATCTTTCCCCACTTCCCCAAGATCACTTCCGAGACCTCGCCCTATGTTAAGAGGGATATCCTACCTCCCGCGATGGCTGGGGTCGGCGGAGTCTTCCAGTATGCGGTCGCGGCCGAGTCTGAGAAGCGGGGAGTCCTAAACGAGTCTGTCGATTGGATGATGTATATAACTGCCCCTCAAAACATCGTTCCTCTCCTCAACGATCAGACCTCTTTCGCTCCCGGTATCAAGAATCCTGAGAATGTCGATCCCCGCCTAGGTGTCTTCGTTGATATGATGGTGGAGGCTGGAGTTGAGAGGCTTGAGCCCTATGATAGTATGCTCACCAGAGACTTCTTCGATAAGTTCTATAAGCTGGTGCAGCAATATGTCGGTGGCAAGCTGGATATGGAGCAAGTTACCGATGAGATCCAGAAGGAGATGGAGATAGCGGCTGATCTCATAATCAAGGAGCATCCTGAGTGGGAGGCTGAAAATTGGTAAACTGATGATTGAAGTGGCTAGATCTTCCTGACTTAATAAGAGGTGGATCTAGCCACCTTTGTTAGCTTTGATTATAATTATTGGAGGTGGGTCAATTGGCTGTAATAAGTAGGAGAAGAGGGGGATCTGGCTTTAAAGCCTTAACTAAAGAGATAGCAAAGAAGAAATTCTGTTACCTGATTTTAATCCCTTCCTTCGCCCTATTGATGACTTTCAATTATTATCCTGCCTTTTCCGCCCTCTATCATTCTGCGTTCAACTGGAATGGATTTAACCTTAACGAGTTTGTGGGGATCGGTAATTTCAAGGAGATGTGGAACGATCCCATCATCCGAGTATCGGTATTAAACTTGATTAAATTAACTACTGCGGCGCTGATAATCGCCTTGACCTTTCCCTTGATAGCCGCCGAACTCATCTTCCATCTGCGGAACTTAAAATTCGCCTATTTCTATCGAATCCTCTTTGTTGTGCCTATGGTAGTCCCTGGTATGGTTAATCTCCTGATCTGGAAGTTCATATACGATCCAAATCTAGGACTTATCAATCAGATTCTAGGGGGTCTGGGGCTTGAGGATTTGCAAAGAGCCTGGCTGGGAGATTTCGATATATCCCTCTTCGCGATTATATTTGTGGGATTTCCCTGGGTATCTGGTTTCTCCCTGCTTATCTACCTAGCAGGACTTCAGAACATCCCTCCCACTATTTTCGATGCCGCGGCTATAGATGGAGCTTCGGGACTGACTAGGATATTCAGGATCGATCTCCCTATGATCACCGCTCAGATCAAATTACTCCTGATCTTAGCCTTGATCGGGGTATTGCAAGGTTTTGTCAATATTATGATCTTAACGGGGGGCGGACCGGGTAATGTAACTATGGTGCCAGCGCTTCATATGTATAATAGCGGCTTCTTATACGGAAGGATGGGCTATGCTTGCGCTATAGGAACAGCTCTTTTTGTAGTTATCTTGACTCTGACCTATATAAACCTGAAGTATATCAGATCTAGTTCTGAATATACCCCATCTTCTTAAAGTTGAGGAGGAGATTATGACTAAGAGGAATCCCAAGGCTAAGGAATTTAGAAATGATCTGCCCATTCACATAATATTATTGCTCATCGCTAGCATTACCTTCTATCCCTTTATCTTTATGATAATAACTTCCTTTAAGGATAACGCTCAATTTATGCATCACTTCTTCGGGGTAACTTATCCTCTCCACTTCTCGAATTATCAAGATGCCTGGAGTCAGATCAGCGGCTATATATTAAACAGCATCATCGTTACTAGCGGTTCTGTTCTTGGAGTGCTGATCCTATCGAGTGCGGTAGCGTATATTTTCGCCCGATTCGATTTTCCCGGCAGGGATTTCTTTTTCCTCGCCATCATCTCCCTACTTATGATCCCTGGCATCCTAACTTTAGTCCCTGCCTTCCTGGTTGTCAAGAGATTGAATCTTTTAGATACCAGGTGGGCCCTGCTCTTGCCCTATATCTCTGGAGGACAGGTATTCGCTATCTTCGTTCTAAGGAGCTTCTTCTCCTCTATCCCTGAAGAGCTTCTGGAGGCGGCCAGAATCGATGGAGCCGACGAGTTCCAATGCTTCTTCAAAGTAGTTATGCCCCTATCAGGAGCTATATTAACCACGGTAGCTATTATGAATGTTCTATGGACTTGGAACGATTATGTATGGCCTCTAGTTACCTTAGCCGACGATAGCCTGTGGACTATCACTTTAGGATTAGTCGGCTTCCAGAGTCAATATGCTGGTATGGAGCTATGGGGACCCCTATTTGCTGGCTATGTGATAGCCTCCATTCCCTTAATAATGCTATTCTTCTTCACGATGAGATATTTCGTAGCTGGTCTAACCTCTGGAGCATTGAAGATCTAAGATCTGCTAGGGGGTATTATTTACCGCTTGAGAATAATATAAAGCTCTTCTGGATATATCCAGTTGAGCTTTCTTGCTGTTTTATTCCACCAATGGCAGTTGAAAAACTGAGAGAAAGATCGAGCTAAAAATTATAGTAAAAAGGAGAAGTGACTTTATAATGAAGGAATTGAGGGTAGGAATAGTTGGTTATGGCTTCATCGGTAGGATGCATACCCTAGCTTACCTTAATATCCCCCTCTATTACGATCCCTTTCCAGCCGATATTAAATTAGTTGGAGTGTGTGCCGCCAGTCAAGCTAGTTGTGATCGAGCGATGCACCAAGCGGGATACGAATTTTGCACCACTGATTATAAGGAGCTAATTCGAAGAGATGATATTAATGTGATAAACTGCTGTGCTCCCAACTATCTACACTATGATATTTTAATCGAGGCTATGAAGCATGGCAAGGATATCTATTGTGAGAAACCCCTAGCGATGAACGTCGCTGAAGCTAGGGAGATAGTTGAATTAGCCAGGGAAACTGGAATCAAAAACCAGATGACCCTGATGTATCGATTTGTCCCAGCTATGATGAGAGCTAAGCAACTGGTGGAGGAGAATTTTTTAGGTCGAGTATTCTCCTTTCGTGCCGCCTATCTCCATTCAGGCTATATCGATCCCAAGAGACCAATGTCCTGGAGACTCGATAAATCCCAAGGAGGCGGTGGAGCCCTCTATGATCTAGGCTCTCATATCTTAGATTTAGTTCGATATCTACTAGGAGATTTCGAGAGCGTCTATGCGATGACCGAGACCTTCATTAAGGAGAGACCTCTCCCTCACGAGCCTGATAAGATGGCTAAGGTGGAAGTTGATGATATCTCTATATTAATGCTGAGGATGAAAAACGGGGCTATCGGGACCCTAGAGGCATCCAGATTAGCTACCGGGGTCGATGATGAACTGCGGATAGAGATTCATGGGAGCGAGGGAGCTATCAGATTTAACCTGATGGATCCGAACTGGTTGGAGGTATATGATAATAGGGATAAAAGCGGCCCTATCGGTGGTGATAGAGGTTTCAAGAAGATCGAGACGATCCAGGGATATCCCAAGCCAGCGGCTTTTCCTGGTCCCAAATTCAGCATCGGTTGGACTCGCTATCATATAGCCAGCCTCTATGACTTCGCAACTCATATCATTGAGGATACTCCTACTTCTCCCAATTTTGAGGATGGACTTCGAGTTCAGGAGGTGATGGAAGCAGGGTATAAATCGGCTGAAGAGCAGAGTTGGATCTCCATATCTCCGATGTAACAATTACATTAATATTTTCAAGGAGGAAGTAATATGGAAAAGAGGATGATGTTATGTATCGCCGTTCTAGCTCTAGTGAGCTATGGGGGATTTATTGCCTATGCAGGAGGTATGGGCCCAGTTGAATCTTGTGCTATTATCCCTTCAGGGGATAGCGCCATATTGAATTTTCATGCCTTCTGTATAGATTATGGTAAGAACTTCCCCGAGGAATTAAATCCGCCGGCTGGTTTAGCTGAGGATGGAGTGCGATCAGCGATCTATTGTGGTTATGAAAATGATTATACCCTCAAAAATTTCTACCAAGTTCAACTTGCTATCTGGCATCAAGTCGATGGGACCTGGTATGATGAGGATCGAGCCTTAGCTGAGGAGATCGATGCCTGTGCCTCCGAGTATATTCCGCCGATAGATCTAGTTAGTCCGGGTATCCCGTTACATAAGGCGCTCGATGAAGGTCTCGTCAAGATAACCTATCTGAAATGGGAGGCTATTGAAGATCCAAAGGGACGGCTGGATTGGGAATACTATGGGGTAGGTCAGATGAAGATAGAGAATCTCACCGATGAGAAACTCACCGTTCATTTAGCCTATGGCACTGTGTTGCCTCCTAAATCGGAAGATGAGCAGAATATGGCCGCGTTTGACTTCGATGATTGCCCTTAGTTTCCATCTTCCCGAATAGGAGAGCGAATCAATGGTTCTTAGAACATTCAAGACTAAGGATGGCAAAAAGGGTATCATTATCCGCTATCTTCGCGAGGATGATACTGATTTGCTCTACGAACTATTTCAAGGTTACTCCGAGAGATCGATTTATTTCTTTCATCCTCATAAATTCGATTACGGAAATGCCGAGCGTATAACCTCCAGCTTAGCCAATTCCCCTGACTATTACATAATAGCTGTCACTACTGAGGGAGAGGCTACCGGTTATGCTTTCTGGGTCGAGGGTGATAAACCGATTCCTGGGTTAGGGATTGGGGTTAAGGATAAATATCATGAATTGGGGATCGGGACCCAATTGATGGAGACCATGATAGAATTAGCGAGGCAGAGAAAGAAAAAGGGATTAAGACTCACCGTCCTCAAGGACAATTTCAGAGCTCAATATGTCTATAAAAAAGTGGGCTTCAAATTCACAGGAGAGGAGACTGAGGATTCCGCTGAGTTCTGGATGGAATTAACCTTGTGAGCAATAGATCGAAAAAGGGGTCTTGGATTTCCAGTAATAAGGGCATCTTCTAGTTATGAGAATAAATATCTATGGAGGGAAGCTGGCGGATTCAAAAGGTCCGCCGGTATTTTCCGATAAGCACCCCAGGTTTTATTTGCTCCCAATAAAAGCAATAGCTATTGACAAAGAGACAGATATTTGGTATGATACTGTAGTTGGCATACTCCAGCGACTTTAGTCGTTGGGATTCTGGGGGCAAGCAGTGAAAGCCAACTGAGTTGGTCTTATGTCACCTAGTCCGAGAGGTGAGGGGGCGCCCCAACTCTAAGGATTCAGCATTTCTTTAGGTCTAGCTGAAAGTGCAATGGGTATTTTACCACGCCTATTGCAAATGCTGAAAAGGGTTAGATTATTTTGGGAATTGATTTTACACAACAGCCCTTGACCTGTTGTAACCTCATATCAATTATCAAAGAGCTACATAACATATTATATCATAAAAAAGCGATATGTTCAGGAAGAAATTTAAATTTTTATTCGATTATGCTTTGCATAATATAGTCATTTATCCAACGACTATTCTTTCTGGCAAGGAGATCGTAAAATTTAAAGAAAGGGAGGAGCAAAGAGAAAAAGTATGGGAGCATTACTGTTAACAGCCCTAGCTGGGCTAATTGGTTTAGTCTTCGTGGGTTATCTAATCAGAACTGTCTTATCTAAAGATAGGGGTAGCGGTATGATTCAAGAGCTTTCTGGTTATATCCACGAGGGGGCAATGGCTTTTCTTTTCCGAGAGTATAGATCTATACTCATCTTTGTAGCTATCGTGGCGATAGTTATAATCTTCGGTATCAATCCGGCAACGGGATTAGCGTTTATCCTGGGAGCTGGTTGTTCAATCGCGGCTGGATATATCGGGATGCAAATCTCCACAAGAGCTAATGGTCGCACCACCCAGGCGGCTACCCAGGGTTTCAGCGAGGCGATGGCGGTAGCTTTCCCTGGCGGAGCGGTTATGGGAATGTCTGTAGTAAGTATTGGACTATTCGCCTTAGCTGTCCTCTACTACATCTTCAGCGGAGCGGATTCGATAATAACGAACATCGAGATGCTGAGTGTAACAAGCACTTTAGCTGGCTTCAGCATGGGAGCTAGCTCGGTAGCCTTGTTCGCCAGAGTAGGAGGGGGAATATATACTAAGGCGGCTGATGTAGGCGCTGACTTAGTCGGCAAGGTGGAGGCTGGAATCCCCGAGGATGATCCTCGTAACCCCGCGGTTATCGCTGACTTGGTGGGAGATAATGTAGGTGATGTGGCAGGTATGGGAGCCGATTTATATGAATCCTATGTGGGATCGATCGTTGCAGGGCTAGTTCTCGCGGCAACTACGCTTCCAGATAACCTCAAGTGGAAGGGGATTTCTTTATGTTTCCTCTTAGCGGCTATTGGCATCCTCTCCTCTATAATTGGCAGTTTCTTCGTGAGAACGAGTGGGAGTAAAGTTGATCCTGGTAGCGCTCAGAGATCTCTAAGATATGGGATGATAGCTAGCGCGATCCTCTTCTTAATTGGGTCGGCTCTCCTGATAGGCTTCTGGTATGGCGATATGAACGTTCTCTATGCTGCTGCCGCCGGATTGATAGCGGGAATGGCGATCGGTTTCACCGCTGAGTATTATACCTCTGGCAAGTCGATCCGGACTATCGCCGAAACATCCACGACTGGAGCCGCAACTACCATTATCCAGGGAATAGCGACCGGTATGAAAAGCACTATTCTGCCTTTGGTGTTAATCGGTTTAGCTATTATGATAGCTTATAGTGTTACTAGTGGAACTTCTGGCTTCTTCGGTATCGCGATCGCGGCTATCGGGATGCTCTCGATCACTGGAGTGACTGTGGCAGTAGATGCTTATGGTCCCATCTCCGATAACGCTGGTGGTATCGCCGAGATGTCTCACCAGAGGGAGGAAGTTCGTAAGATCACGGACTCCCTCGATGCCGCGGGGAATACTACTGCCGCTATTGCCAAGGGCTTTGCCATAGGCTCTGCGGCTTTGACCGCTCTGGCACTTTTCATGGCTTATATCCATGCGGCTAATATAAAATTTGAAGACCTTAGCATCCTCAACTATAAGGTCATATCAGGCCTCTTCATCGGGGGAGTCATACCCTATATCTTCGCTTCAGCGACGATGCAAGCGGTAGGACGAGCTGCTTTTAGCGTAGTGGAGGAGGTCCGTCGTCAGTTCAGGGAGATCAAGGGATTAATGGAAGGAGAGGCTACCGCCGAGTATACCAAGTGTGTAGATATCACTACTGCTAGAGCTTTGAAGGAGATGATCGGTCCAGGAATCCTGGCGGTTTTAATTCCCATCGTGTTAGGCTCTATCTTTGGAGCGGAGATGTTGGGTGGCATCCTAGCCGGCTCTTTGGTGACTGGTGTTCCTCTAGCGGTGATGATGGCTAATGCCGGTGGTGCTTGGGATAATGCCAAGAAGTATATCGAGGAGGGTAACTTAGGAGGAAAAGGCTCCGATGCTCATAAAGCCGCAGTAGTGGGCGATACTGTTGGCGATCCCTTTAAAGATACTTCTTCTCCTTCGATGAATATCCTCCTAAAGCTGATGGCAGTTGTCTCTCTGGTATTCGCTCCCTTGATTATAGCTATACATCAATGGCTCGTAGGACTCTTCTAATTAGGATAATTACAGAGTAAGGCGAAATAAAACCTAGAAGCTCTCCGATTTTCACTTGATCTAAGAGCTTCTAGGGGGAGTTCTTCTATTGTTATTTTCTGAAGATCGACTGATTCTGTCCGTTTAGCTGCTATAGGGAAATAGGAGAGGAGATAAAGCTATGAGTGAAGTATCTGGCGGAAAAGAAGATAAGAGGGAAACTCTAAAAGAGCTAATAAAGAGATTGCATGAAGGTGCAAATCCCGAGGAGATAAAAGAAAAATTTAAAGAAGTGATAAAAGATACCACCCCGACTGAAATATCCCAAATAGAAGAAGAACTCATAAAAGAGGGTATGCCGAGGGAGGAAATCCAGAGACTCTGTGATGTTCACCTTGCTGTATTCAGAGAGTCGCTTGAAGAAGAGGAGATCTCAGCGCCTGTAGGACATCCAATTCGTATTCTTAGGGAAGAGCACAAAATGCTCCTAAAATTTGCCGAGGAACTGAGGAATACTGCAAAAGAGATAAAGGGGACAAAAGACTTTGCTTCTGCTGATGAAGAGATGAAACAATTAAGCCATATCGCAGAGCATTTTAAGGGATCAGAAAGCCACTACTCGCGGGAAGAAAATGTCCTCTTCCCTTATATTGAGAAACATGGGATCACCCAACCTCCAGCAATTATGTGGATGGAGCACGACAAGATAAGAGGGATAGAGGAAAATCTCTACTGGGTTATTGATACTCGCGAGAGTATGGTTTCTCAAGATTTTGCAGAACAACTGGAGGAAGCGTCGCTATCCTTGGCTGATATGCTCTCGAGTCATTTTTATAAGGAAAATAACATCCTCTTTCCGACCGCTTTAAAGACTATAGGAGAAAATGAATGGAGAGATATAAGAGAGCAATTTGATGAACTTGGCTATTGCTGTTTCACCCCTGAACCTGCGAGGATAGCTATTGAAGAGGTAGAGGCACCAACTTCTGAACCTGAGGCGGAGGGCGTGGTTTCCTTCGAAACTGGCACTTTATCAAAAGAGGTGGTCGAAGCAATTTTTAACACCCTGCCAGTGGATATTACTTTTGTAGATAAAGATGACACTGTGCGATACTTCAGCCAATCCAAAGAGAGAATTTTCGTGAGAGCAAAAGCAGTGATTGGACGAAAAGTTCAGCAATGCCATTCTCAAAAGAGCATACACCTCGTTAATCAGATATTGGAGGACTTCAAGAGTGGTCGCAGGGAGGTAGCCGAGTTTTGGATTAATTTGGAGGGAAGGTTAATCTATATCCGGTACTTTCCTGTTCGTAACAAAAACGGAGATTACCTGGGATGTATAGAAGTAACCCAGGACATAACAGATATAAAAAAGATCAAGGGAGAAAGGAGATTGTTATAATAAGGGCAAACGCCTTGCCCTACTCCTGATCGAGAAAGGGGAAAATAGAGTATGGAACAGGAGAAGCTGGTTGTCTCGACCTCTCCTCATATCAGAGATAAGGCGACGGTCTCTCGGATTATGTGGGATGTAATTATCGCCCTTATCCCCGCCACCCTCGCGGGTATCTATTACTTTCGAGGCGGGGCGATAGGAGTTATAATCGTCTGCGTGACAGTGGCGGTGACCACCGAGGCGATCGTTCAGAAGCTGTTGGGAAGGGAGATAACGATAAAGGATGGAAGTGCTATCATCACGGGATTGTTGCTAGCTTTGAATATGCCTCCTCGAGCTCCCCTTTGGCTAGCGGCAATAGGAGCTATCATCGCCATTGTTCTGGTAAAGCAACTCTTCGGCGGTTTAGGGTATAATATCTTCAATCCAGCTTTGGCCGCTAGAGCGATTATGCTCGTCTCTTGGCCCTTGAGGATGACAACCTGGGTATCTCCTATAGATGCTACTTCTACCGCTACTCCCCTCGATGTGGTGAAGCTTTATGGAATGCAGAAGGCTTTGCCGCTTCTCCAAGTCCCAGATGTGTCTGCATTACATTGGGATCTATTCATTGGAAGAGTAGGAGGTTGTATCGGAGAGACTTCAGCGATAGCCATTTTAATAGGTGCGTTATATCTCCTAATTCGTAAGGTGATCGATTGGCGTATCCCGGTTGGCTTCATCGGAGTAGTTTTTATTTTAAGCCTTATCCTAGGCAAAGACCCTTATCTCTATGTATTTGGGGGGGGATTGATGTTAGGAGCCTTCTTTATGGCTACTGATATGGTCACCTCTCCGGTGACTAAGCTTGGTCGGCTCATCTTCGGGATAGGATGTGGAATCGTTACGATACTCGTCAGGGTTACTGGTAGTTATCCTGAAGGGGTATCCTTCTCCATTCTCTTTATGAATACTGTTACTCCTCTACTTGATAGATATACTAAGCCTATACCTTATGGAAAGAAGGTAAAATCTGGTGCGTGATATAGCTAGATTTGGACTGACTTTGATGATCGTCTGTATTATATCTGCGGCTGCTCTAAGCTTCACCTATCAATCAACTTCTCCTCGTATCGAGGAGAATAGGAGAGATAGGCATAGGAAGGCTCTTATAGCTGTTCTGCCGGACGCTCAAGAGTTCAAGACCGTTGAGGGGGATGAGATCAAGGGAGATGAGGAGGTAACCGTTGGGTATAGCGATGATCAGAGGGTAGGAGTGGCTCTTAAGGTCTCCATTCTCGGATATGGTGGTCCTATCGAACTTATGGTAGGAGTTAATATGGAGGGAGAGGTGAGCGGAGTGGAGGTATTAAGTCAGGCTGAGACGCCTGGCTTAGGAGCCCGCATAGACGATCCCGAGGAGAATTTTCTGGAACAGTTCAAGGGCAAAACTATAGAGAATCGTTTTAAGGCTAAGGATGATATAGACGCAATAAGTGGAGCGACGATATCATCACAAGCAGTTACGGATGGAGTTAAGAAAGCCTTAGAATTATTCTCAGAATACTTTGGAGAAAGGGAGAAGTGATGAATGGCATTTGGAAAGATTTTACAAACGGTATAATCCGTGAGAATCCTGTATTGAGATTAATGATTGGTCTGTGTCCTCTCCTGGCAGTCTCCAACACCGCGATAAATGGCTTTGGGATGGGAGTAGCGGCTTCCTTCGTTCTTATCTTCTCAAATATGGTGGTCTCTATGATCAGAAAGTTTGTGCCAAATCAAGTTCGTATTCCCGTCTTCATCATCATCATCTCCACCTTCGTAACGATCACCGATCTAGTTATGGCTGCTTTTGCTCCGGAGTTACATCGCAATTTAGGGGTATTTGTCCCTCTAATCGTGGTCAATTGCATCATTCTAGGTAGGGCTGAAGCTTTTGCTTATGGACACCCGCCTCTGAACTCACTTGCTGATGGATTGGGTATGGGATTAGGATTTACTCTGATCATCACCCTCATTGGAGTTATAAGGGAGCTTTTGGGGAGCGGTCAGATATTTGGATACACAGTTTTAGGAGCTTGGTTTGAACCAGCCATCGTTATGGTTCTACCTCCAGGTGCGTTCTTAACGATCGGTTTCCTGATGGGATTGTTGAATAAGCTGGAGAAGAAAGGTGTAAAGGGAACTTTTTAATTCTGGTAACTTTCTAACCTTATATATTTTTGTCTGCGAAAGTTACCAGAACACTTGAGTTTTATTGCCGGCAAAAGTCCCCTTTATTAGAATAACTTATTGAATAATGTGAAGGTTAGAAGAGGAGGCTTGTCCCTCTGGGGAGGTTAAGATTGTGCAACATCCGAATCTATTTTATATATTTATTGGAGCGCTTCTCGTCAACAATATTCTACTATTGAGATTCTTGGGGTTATGCTCTTTCTTTGGGATCTCTAACCAGTTGGAGACCTCTATAGGGATGGGGATGGCTGTTACCTTTGTTATGGTCATATCCTCGGTAGTGACCTGGCTGATCTACAATTTCATCTTAGTCCCATTCGATCTGGTTTTCCTTCGCACTGGGTCCTTTATCCTAGTGATCGCTACTTTAGTTCAATTGGAGGAGATCTTCATTCGGAAGACAAGCCCAGTTCTCTATAGAGCTATGGGTATTTATCTACCTCTTATCACCACGAACTGCGCCATTTTAGCGGTTGCTTTTTTAAACATAGATTATGGCTATACTCTGTTAGATAGTATAGTATATGCCTTTGGAGTATCGCTTGGCTATGTTTTAGCTATTGTCCTCTTCGCGGGGATAAGGGAGAGGATGGCTTTAGCCCCCATCCCGGAAGCTATGAAGGGTTATCCGATCGCCTTCATAACCGCTAGTCTGATGTCCCTAGCTTTTTTGGGTTTTAAGGGGCTGTTTGGGTTATAGGATGTTGATTTCGAAAAGGTGACTTTTTAACCTTAGATTTCTTATGAAGCAAAAGTTACCTTTTATAAGGGGATGGTTCGATGATAACATACGCTATAATCAGCCTGGGGGTTATAGGTTTGATATTCGGCGCGGGTTTAGCTTTAGCATATAGAAAATTCGCAGTTGAAGTAGATCCTATGTTGGAGGCAGTCCGAGAGGCTTTGCCCGGTATCAACTGTGGTGCTTGTGGCTATCCTGGTTGCTCCAGTCTAGCGGAAGCCATCGTCAAGGGTGAGGCGGATATAACCGCTTGCACCTTTGGGGGAGCGGCAACTGCTAGGAGATTGGCACAGCTTTTAGGAAGGGAATTGGTGATCGAGGAGAAGAAAGTTGCTAAAGTCTATTGTCAAGGGAGCCGAGATAAATGTCCAGAGAAATTTATCTATGATGGAGTTATGGACTGTCAAGCTGTGATGTTAGTTGGGGGAGGAAATAAGGCTTGTAACTATGGTTGCTTGGGATTGGGAACTTGTGCCCGAGTCTGCCCAGTAAATGCTATAACCATGGGCGAGGATAGATTGCCGATTATAGATGAGAATAGATGCACTGGTTGTGGGATATGTGTGAGGGAGTGTCCTCGTCAGATCATACATCTTACCCCTGTCTCCCAAAGGACTTATATCTTATGTAGTTCTAATGATAGAGGAGCCGCAGTTCGCAAGATCTGTCAAGTTGGATGTATAGGATGTGGAAGATGCGCTAAGGTTTGTCCAGTTTCCGCTATCACTATGGAGAATTTTTTAGCTCACATAGATTATGAAAAGTGCACGGATTGTGGAAAATGTGTGGAGGTATGTCCTATGAAGACGATAGTCCAGAAAGACGAGGTAAAACCCGGAGTAGTCCAAAAGATCGCCAGGGCAGCTTCTTGAAGCCGATTGAAATTTTAGAGGGGTGATATTTATTACACGAAGGGAAGAAGTATAGGGAATGATAGAATCTATAGTTGAGACTCTACGTGGTCTTCCGAAGCCTCTAATCGTTCTTTTTATATCTTGTCTCCCCATCGCCGAATTGAGAGGCGCTATACCAGTTGCTTTGGCTTTAGGTATGTCTCCTTTTAAGGCTTTCTGGCTGGGCGTTATCGGTAATCTGATTCCTGTGATTCCCTTGTTAATCTTCTTAGGGCCGATTTCCGAGTGGTTGCGTCGCTTCAAGATATTCGAGGGATTTTTCGATTGGCTTTTCAAGCGTACCCGAAAGAGGGGAGAGAAGGTCGAAAGATATGGAGCGTTAGGCTTGATCTTCTTCGTAGCTATCCCTCTTCCCATCACCGGAGCCTGGACGGGATGCGCAGCCGCTTTCGTATTCGGGATAAGATTTATATATGCTTTTCCTGCTATATTATTGGGAGTATTGATCGCGGGGGTGGTAGTTATGCTAGCTAGCTTGGGGGTCATAAACTTGTGGTTTGTTTAGTTGTCAGGGTTTCTAAATTCTGGAAAGGAGTTAGATTTCGGTGGTTAAACATCGAGAGGAAAAGAAAAGAGAAGCAAAGGATACTCCTGAATTCGAAGATGTAGAGAGAATGAAGGAGATTAGGAGGAAGAAGAGGCAGAAGGAACTGAGGGAGAAAAGGAAAAATTATCATGAAGATGAGGAAATGAAAGAAGTTTTTAAGAAGAAGGATGGCCGGAGGAAAAAGAGGAGTAAGAGGCAGAGAGATCTGGAAGAGGAAAAAGATTACGAATATTAGAGATTTAGATGGGGTTTCCCTTATAGCTAAATAGAGAATAAAATGCGATCTATAAGCCGGCCATAAGGATGGTCGGCTTTCGTTTAAGGGGAGGCTGTCGGGTGAAAATTTTTCGAGGAAAAGTGAGGGTTATCCTAATATCACTTTTTCTGTTGTTTATCATAATATTGGGTGGGGGTTACTTCTTTCTTCAAAGCGAGCGAGCTTTATCTTTAAGTAAGAGGATATTGCTTGCTCAACTCGGCAATATCGTCGAAGGAGAGATAAAGATCGGAGAATTTCGAGGCGATCTTCTCTCCGGTATATCGCTTAAAGATGTTCAGATCCTGAGAGAAGGAGATCCGATCCCTGTTCTGGATATAGCGGAGGTTATAATCACCTATAATATTTTTAAATTGCCCTCTCGTATCCTCGATATCAAAAGTATGAAGTTAATCGAACCCGAGGTGATGGTATGTCGATATAAGGACGGCTCTCTCAACCTCTCAGATATCTTAGCCAAAGGGGAAGTTTCTGGAAAAAGGATTATAAAGATCGATCTTTCAAAGATAGAAATAGAGAAAGGAAGAGTGATAGTAAAGGATGAGATGGGCACTATTCCCCATTCGGTAATGGATATCGCTCTAGCGAGCTCTTATGTCAATAACCTCTCTACTAACCCTTCCTTTACCGGTCAGGTTTCCCTCTCTTCCCTCGTTGTGGGCGGCAATCACCTTAAAGATGTGCAGTTTAGATATAGCTTCGCTGATGATAAAGCGAAGCTATTTGGATTCTCTGCTGAGGTCTTTGGAGGAGACATCTCAGGGAAGGGAGAGATCTCTCTGGGCAAGGGGGGTAATGAATTTGAAGTAAATGTCAAATTGAACGGTATGGATGTAGGAGAATTATTTGCTCATAATGTTCCCTTTCTGGAGCCCTGGTTTGGAGGCATCGCGGAAGGGGAATGCTCCTTGAGAGGAGCGTTTGGTGATTTTGCAAGTATTATGGAGGAGGGAGAAGGTCTGCTAAGAGTTCGTAAAGGACTTTTCATAAAATATCCCTTCCAGGACTTCAGCACTAAATTTAAGATAAGAAAGGGGATATTGCTAATAGACGAGATTCGAGCGAGTGATGATCAGGCTGAGGCTATTGGCAAAGGTTTCATCGATATGGCCACCGGGGATATGGAAGGAGACTTGATAGGCAAGAATATAGATCTTAGAAAGATAACTTATGTCTATAAAACCCCACCTCTGGAGGGTATTGGAGATTACAATGGCTCTATCTATGGAAATATTCTCGATCCAAAGCTCGCGGGAAGAGTTAGGATAAAACAAGGAGGCTATGGAGGAGTAGTCGTATCCATATTAGAAGGAGATCTACGCTATGAAGATTGGAGATTATCAACCGCAGGTAAGACCTATATAAAGCAAGGTGATCTTACCTATGATATTCGCGGTAGTCTTATCTTCTATCCCGAGTTCCGCTTTGATAATCTCGAAATTAAGGTGAGGAGAGGAGAGATTACCGACTTTCTCATCGCTAATAATTTAATTAGCGATATCTCGGGTACCTTCGCGATCTCTCTTGTTCTCAATGGCACCCCTACTGAATTGGATGGAGTAGGCGTCCTATCAATAGATAAGGGGACGTTTCTCGGTCGTCCCTTCACCGATTTTCGTTCCGAATTCAACTATGATGGTATCAACTTCACTTCCCGTTCACCAGCCGAGGTCTTTATAGGTGAATCTAAGCTAGAAGCCACCGGGCAAGTCGGTTTAGATCGCCATCTCTCCCTAGAGATATTTTCCCATAACACCAATTTAAGTGATATTTATCCTTCCCTGCCCAATTATCATACCGAGGTCCAAGCCGAATTGAAGGGAACTCTGGAAAAGCTCGAACTTTATCTGGACCTTAAAGATGAAGCTGGAGGCAAACTTAATGGACAGATCGGCTTAGAGTTGGGTGAGAAGCAGGAGTTCACAACCGATCTAACCTTCGAAGGATTGAAGGGACGCAGAATATTATCCTCGATCGGCTATCCACCCTTACCTTTAGATGGAACTTTGAAGGGAGAGGTATTTGGTAAAGGGCCGATAAAAGATCTTTTGAAAGCTCAATTCGATATCTTTATGGACGAAGTCGATCTTAATATATATGATCATCAGCTAGGAGAGAAATCTTCATCCACTCTCGCTACATTTAAAAATAGCCGAAGGGTAGAATTATC
>CAZSTA010000005.1:0-45371 GCA_964609495.1 uncultured bacterium
AGAAGCCAAAAGGTTGGTTAGCACCTTCTATTCAGCACAAATTAGATTCACATCTTAGGATAATAGAGAAGGTTAAGGAGATATTACCTGTTACCAAAATTGTTATAGAGGTAGCCTCATTTGACACTCAGAAGATGCAGGATCCGGAAATTAAGGGGATTGAGTACCAGCAGGGGGAATTACAGGGCTATGAGGTTAAGGAATACTTATTAGAGAAGTGGGGTAGGAAGTGTGCTTATTGTGGAAGGTTTAATATTCCACTTGAGGTAGATCATATAATTCCGAAGAGCCGAGGTGGGACAGATAGAATAAGTAATCTAACAATAGCTTGTAAAGAGTGTAATAGGAAGAAAGGGAACAGAACAGCAGCAGAATTCGAGTATCCAGGGATACAGGAAGAGGCAAAAAAGTCATTAAAAGCAGTAGCATTTATGAATGTGGTAAGGTGGAGATTAGTTAATAAATTAAAAGAGATGGGTAATGATGTCTCTCATACTTATGGGTATATCACGAAGCAGAGACGGATAGAATTGGGACTGGAGAAGTCACACCATAATGATGCGTTTGTGATAGCTGGAGGTAAGGGACAAGAAAGATGTGAAGTCTTTATGGTTAAGCAGAATAGAAGAAATAATAGAGGTTTACAGTTGAATAGAAAAGGATATAAGCCAAGCATTAGAAGGAAGAGGTACCAATATCAGCCAAAAGATTTAGTGAAATTGGAGGGGAAAGTTTACGTTGTGGAGGGGATGTTTAATTATGGGAAGTGGGTGCGGATGATAGATAAGGCAGGTAATACGCTGGATGTGGCTATATCAAAGATAAGTTTATTAAAATATCAGAAGGGATTAGCTTTTGGATATTAAGTCTATAGGCGTTTCATCCCCTACCACATTGTTTTCACGCCGGTTTTATAAAGTAAGATAGGAAATTATCTTCTCTAAATCTGGAGGTGAAGTGAAATTAAGAGAATAGCTGATATTCTAACTTTATCAAGGTTACTCATCAGCATTTTAATTGTGCGTTGGGGTCAGATGTTGGGTAAAAGCGGTTTAGAGATTGTTATTGCGGCACTTCTGATCGGCTGGACCACTGATGTCCTAGATGGTCCAATAGCTCGAAAAGATCCTAACTGGCGGAAAAATTTAATCGGAGATAGCGACTTTTTGATAGACGTCGCTCTAGTAGTATCAATACTCTGCTATTTAACTTTTAGCGGTTTTGTCTCCTCAAGGCTGGCCCTAATTTATTTCCTCGTAGCTAGCCTATTCGTATTTCGCTACCGCTCTCAAGCTGTTACGATGGCGTTTATGGCTCCGGTTGATGCTTTTATAATATATGTGGCTTGGCGAGATTCTAATTTGTGGGGGTGGGCGATCATACTTTGGATTATTGTTATATTGCTTTTTGATTGGCATCGCTTCACCCAAGTAGTTGATAATTTTATCCAAGGGATGGGAGAGATACTATCCAGAGGCAGAAATGATAATACTTTGTTGAATACAATTAATAGCTGGCTATCCCTTCCCGGAGGTATCGATTATAGGTAAATCAAGAAATTTCAGGTATTGACTTTTGCGATTACTTATGCTATACTTTAAACAAAGGTAATTTCTTCATATCGTTCTTTCTAAAGTTAATAGCCAGTATCTAGGTTCCATTAAGGATTAAAAGGGAAATCGGTGCGAAGCCGATACGGTCCCGCCACTGTAATCGGGGAGCGAACTCGCGGGCATACCACTGGGATAACTATCCTGGGAAGGTGCGAGGAAGCGATGATCCGAGAGTCAGGAGACCTGCCAGATGCGAAAGTCAAACTGCCTTCGGTTGAAAGGGGGTGAGACAAAAGCGCGATATTTATATCGTGTTCCCACTAAAATGTTACCCCTAGCTTTTCTTATTGAAGAAGGCTAGGGGTTTTTGTTTCGATGAAAAGAAATAAAATAGGAGGTCGAAGATGTCGATTAAAAAATTAGCATTAGCGTTGGTCATTTCCTTATTAGTCTTATCGATAGGGATGCCTATTGGAGATTGTTCAAGTGGCAACTTCCCTATTACCTTAACTGATGATATGGGCAATGAGGTGACGGTAGAAAAAGAGCCCCAAAGAATAATCTCCATTTCTCCTAGCAATACCGAGATCCTTTTTGCCATCGGGGCGGGGGATAAAGTTGTAGGAGTAACCGATTATTGCGATTATCCAGAGGAGGCAAAGGAAAAGGAAAAGATCGGAGGCTTCTCTGATCCCAGTATAGAGATGATTGTAGCTCTTAACCCAGATCTTATCTTGATAACCAGTGGAGTCCAAGAATCTATAACGAATGAGTTGGAGAAATTAGATTTAACTGTGCTGGTCATCGAGCCCAAAACCTTAGAAGCGATGCTGAAATCCGTTATGTTAATGGGGAAAGCCATTGGTCAGGTTGAGGAAGCGGAAGAGCTAGTCTCCAACCTCCAGGAGAGGATCGATAAAGTCGTATCTAAGACCGAGGTTATACCAGAAGCTGATAAACCTAAAGTCTTCTTTGAAGTGTGGAACGATCCCTTGATGACCGCTGGGCCAGGATCTTTCCTAGATGATATGATTCGACTAGCAGGAGGGATAAATATCGCGGCTGATACGGATAAGGAGTATCCTATGTTTAGCTTGGAAGCCTTGGTGGCTAGAGACCCCGAGGTCATAATCGGTGGGCATATAACCATCCCAGACCTCAGAGCAGTTGAGAAAAGAGAGGGATGGACGGATATAAAGGCTGTTAAAGAGGGTCGAATTTACGCTGGAGATATTAACATCTTTGTCCGACCTGGTCCAAGATTGGTCGATGGTTTAGAGGCAATGGCTAAATTTATCCATCCCGAGTTATTTGAATAGGAGCTGAGGAAGATCGATCTATCTAAAGCCCAGAGAAGAAAAATTGAAAACAAGATCGGAATAAAGAGCAACCTCTTGCGCAAGAGGATTCTCATAGCTCTATCCTTTATAGCAATTATAGTTTTTGTCTTTGCTATAGGCACTGGAGCTGTATCTATACCTATGAGAGACGTCCTCAGAGTCTTGTCGGGTAAGATTCCTCTTATAAATAAATTCATCGACTCCACCACAACCAAATCGACCCAAACCATAATCCTGAAGATCAGGTTACCGAGAGTCATCCTGGGGATGCTAGTGGGAGCATCCCTCTCCACCGCGGGAGCGGTTCTACAAGGGTTATTCAAAAATCCGATGGCGGATCCCTACATTGTGGGAGTCTCCGCTGGAGCTGGCTTAGGGGCAGTCATCGCGATGGTTCTTAGGATCGATATCTGGTTCTGGGGATTAAGCTCAGTTCCGATCCTTGCTTTTTTAACTGGACTCGGCACTACCCTTTTAGTCTATTCGATAGCTCAAAGAAGTGGTTATCTGCCTATGGAGACCTTCCTTTTAGCTGGGATAGCGATTGGCTCTGTCGCTTCCGCTATGACCTCCTTTATGATTATGTGGAGCAAGAACGAGATTCTACATGGAGTCATCTATTGGCTGATGGGAGGGTTATCAACGAGCAGTTGGGATAAAGTCAGGATGATCTTGCCCTACACTTGTGTGGGGATCTTGATCGTTCTCAGCTTCTCCCGTGATCTTAATATTATGACTTTAGGAGAGGAATCGGCTCAACATCTGGGAATCGACATAGAGGTCGTGAAGAAGATTCTTCTGGCGACAACTTCTCTCCTAACCGCAGCCGCTGTTTCGGTAAGTGGATTGATCGGTTTCATAGGGCTTATTATCCCTCATATAATGAGGATAATTATTGGCCCCGATCATCGTTTTCTCCTCCCAGCCTCGATCATAACTGGAGGCCTCTTCTTAGCTCTAGCCGACGTCGGAGCCAGAACTATCCTGGCTCCCATAGAGATCCCCGTAGGAATCATAACCGCCTGCCTAGGAGGTCCCTTCTTCGCTTATCTGCTAAGGGGGAAACGGAAGATGTTCTAAATCTATTTTTACTTTAAAAGTAGTTGGGAAATAAAAGCTGGTTTGAATAACAAATTAAGGAGGGTAAAAGATGTCGAAGTTAAAGAGATTTTCCGGAGAGTTATTGTTGGTACTAACACTCATCTTTGCTTTTCAAATAGGAGTTCTAGCTCAAGAAGCCTACGAGCTAAAACTTAAAGAGGTAGTTATAACTGCTGCTAAACTGGAACAATATTTGAAGGACGTTCCCGTCGCCACTGAGGTGATAACCAGGGAGGAGATCGAGGAAAGTGGTGCTAAGACCTTAAGAGAGATTGTGGAGGATAAAGTAGGGCTTATCGTTAGAGGTTATGGAGGATTGGGTTCACAATCCTCGGTGAGTATAAGAGGATCAAGTTCTCCCCAGGTATTGGTGATGATCGACGGAAGACCTATAAATTCTATCACCGCGGGTTCAGCAAATTCGAGCGATATACCATTAGATATGGTGGAAAGGATCGAGATCATTAGATCTCCCTCCTCAAGCCTCTACGGAGCAAATGCTCTCGGAGGAGTAATCAATATCATTACCAAGTCTCCCCCCCAGAAGAGGACAATTGAAGCTAAGTTGGAATATGGCTCCTACAACACTCAGAATTACATTGCGAGCTATGGAGCCAGTAGCAAAGTGGGATTGGGATATATCCTTTCCTTCACCCATCAAGCCTCCGATGGCTTTCGGGATAACAGCGACTATGGGATGAATAACCTCTCCCTTAAGCTAGATTATAAGATCATGCCTTCAGCCTCAGTTACCATCTCCGCAGGCTATAAGGATACCGATCTGGGAGTGCCAGGGCCAAGACCTCCTACGGGAACGACCCCCAAGTATGGCAATGAGGAGGTAACATCCCTCTACGATCGTCAGAACACCAGCGGGTGGTTTAGACAACTAGCCTTCGATTGGGATATGAGCGATTACTCCACCTTGAAGGCTAAAACCCACTTAAATAGCGATACTCTGGAATACAAAACTGTCTATGACGACTGGATGACAGGGGCGAAGTTGGAGGAAAAGAACAAATATGTAACTGACACTATGGCAGTTGATCTCCAATATGAATATAAGGAGATCGCCTCTCACCGCCTAGCCGCGGGATTGGAGTGGCAACAGGACAAGGCTGATATGAATCAGGAGGTCAAGAACATCGAAACAGGCGAGGTCACTCCTACAAGCTGGAATCCAGAGGCGAGTAAGTATGGATTATGGGTTGAGGATATATGGTCCATAGATCCCGAGTTGGATATCACTCCGGGGCTTCGCTTTGATAACCACTCGGAGTATGGATCCCAACTTAGCCCTCGACTGGGAATGCTATATAACCTGAGCGAGAAGGAAAGGTTTAGAGCCTCGATAGGAACTGCTTATAGAGCCCCCACCTTCAACGATCTTTACTGGCCAACTGGCGGCAATAAGGATCTGAAGCCAGAGAAAGGGTGGTCGCTCGAGATGGGTCTTGAGGATACCTCAACTGCATCTCAGCTAAAACGAGGCACCTTATTCTATCGAAATGTAACTGATCTCATCGCTTGGGTGCCAAATGCAGAAGGAACGTGGCAGCCAACAAATGTGAATTCCTATAATGTCCTAGGATTTGAATTAGAGTTGGAAACTGAGATCAATGAGAAGGTGTCAGCTGGGGTAAATTATACCTTCCTCCATGCTAAGCAGACTAATTCAGAGGTGGTATATTCCGACTGGATGACGGGTGAGGAAAGGAGAGAGAAGGTAACCAGAGATGCTGCTTTCGTTCCTAAGAACAAATTAGGATTTGACTTAACCTGGAAACTATCACCTTGCTTGAGAACGGTCTTTACTGGAGTAGTGGTTGGGGAGAGAGTGAATTACTATGCTAATTACTCTAATGCACCTATTGTAACGATGAAGACTAAGAAATTGCCCAGCTACTTCCTTATGAACGCTAAGGTAAGCGGAACTTTTGCGGACAATTACGAAGCATTTCTTAAGCTCGATAATATCTTCGATGCTGATTATCAGGAGCAATTTGGCATATCCTATGACGATCGGGGTTATCCGATGCCTGGGCTGACCTTGAGCTTGGGGGTCAAGGCGAATGTGAATATCTAGGGTTATCAATTTGACCAACATTAGAGGGCAGTTTAAGTTTTGACTGCTCCTACCATTACCTTTAGAGATGAGCTAAAATGTTGAAAGATAAATCTCTCAGATCAGGACTTTTAATATCCCTGTTCTTTCATATTATCCTATTCCTTTATCTCTCCAAAGTTATGCTCTCCAAAGATATAGATATATCTGAGGAGGCGAAGATGATCAGGGTGGAGATCGTGGAGCTAATTCGGCCTAAAGAGGAAGAGGTTTCACTGATAGCTCGGGCAAAGCCCGAGGCGAAAATATCGGAGAGTTATCGAGAGCTTCCTCAACAAGAGAGAAGTGTAGAGGAATTACATAAGAAGACGGGCGAGTTAGAATATGAGAGGGTAGATATCGAGTTCAAAAGTAGCTCCATAAAAGTAGAGAAGGCTATCAGACTTAGGGAGATTGCTAAACCGTTTAAAGAAGATTTTAGTCCTAAGCCTCAACGTATTGAGTTTGAAGCTCATCTGCAAGATGAATCAGCTAAGAGTACCGATCGAGAGAGTGCAGAGAGGGAATACTATCTCACACTCTCAGTAGCTCAGCCTCCTGAACGCGATTCCTTGCCGAGTGAGGTGGTCAAATCCGAGCATCTTTTTTCTCCTCCTCTCTCTAGGGAAGATCTCTCTGAGGAGAGGGAGAGCAAAGATCACACTTCTAAGGAAACGGATAGCGAGAAGACAGTGGGCGAGAAACTCTCCAAGAGGGATATTCAAGAAGAAGTTGAGGATCGTCCCTTTAAGGAATTGCCAACTGAGAAGACCTTAAAACCTGAGCCCGATCTCCCTTCTCAACTAGTAGAAAGTAGCCTCGAGGAAGAAGAAATAGAAAGGACCGATACGCTCTCCCAAAAGGTGATCTATGAAGAGGAGATAGAAAGTAAGCTCCCAAGGGAGATCTATATAGAAGGGGAAGATAAGGATATCTCTACTATCTTTCCTCATCAATCGGACATAGGAGTGGAAAAACCGACTATCTCCTCTCTTCTCGTTGCCCCCTCAGTTCAGAGCTTCTCTGGAGAGGTGGCTTCCGAAGGAGGAACGATAGTTGAAGAGGCGGCTTCTAAAAAGATATTCACTAGTGAATTAAAAGTCGATAAGAGAGAGAAAGTAGTTTCGCAAGTCCAGGAGGAGAAGGCTTCTGATAAAACAAACTTGCCCCAGAAAACGATGGATGAATTAAAGCCCGATCTCCCTCTCAATCCTCCTGTTCCCTCAACTGATAGCCTTCCCAGGGAGGAGACGCTAAGTAATGCAGTATCTCAGAAGAGTATAATCAGAGATGAAGAGATAGAAAAAGAAAAGATAAAAGAGAGCGGAAGTAGCGAAGCATTAGATTCAGATATTTCCTTTGTCAGCACCTCTTCCCCCTGGGGTGCTAATGTGAAGATGTTGACTGATAAGGAAAGGATAAATAAAGTTATAGTGGGTAGAAAAGGAAAGAGAAAAGCTGGAAAGAAAATCTCATCTTCTCAAGAAGAGCTTAAGCCGATTAATCCTCTCGATCCCTACCCTTCGATAGATAATATCTCTGGAGATGAGGATATAAAAAACACTGATCTTACTTTAAAGGGGGTTGTTAGAGGTAAGGAAGTAAAAGATGATTTCTCAGATATAATATTTAAATCTTATCCTGGAGAGGAGAGATCATCGGAAGAGGTAAATAAAGGTAAAGATAAGGATACGCCTCCTTTAGATAGAACGGCTATCTCCGATTCGAAAAAGGAAGGTTCTATGGTAGATCTAGATAGTAAGGTCATTGCCACCACCACAGACCAGCTTAAGGAAACCCCATATATCCCTGCTGGAGATAAGGACTTTTATATCGAAGATGAGGATGTATCTGTAAAAGAGACAGATCTCTCTAAGATAGAGGAGGAGAAACACTCATCACAACTCAAGAGCGCTCCTGCGCCCATTCAGGGGGAGAAAATCATCGCAGAAACCGAGGAAGAGCTGAGGAAAGTTTCTCCTAGCTTAGTGGAAGATAAAGAAAGCCTACCCGATGTCGCTTTGCCCAAAAAAGATATAATACCTCCTCCAGTTCAAGATATCACTCCTAATTCTGTAACCTCTTCTAAAGAGGATCTATCTGATAAGGAGCTGTTTGAAGGGAGTGAGGAGAGAGTCGAACCCTCCTCGACTTCTCAAATTGATGAAAGCAAAGGGGAAGGGGAGATATTAAATGGATATATAGAGGTCATAAGTGCTAAGATAGAGGAGATAAAAGTATATCCGGAGAGAGCAAGGGAAAAAAATATAGAAGGGAAAGTTACCTTGAGATTTCTAATAAATAGGGCAGGAGAGGTTAGGGATATAGAAGTAATAGTATCTTCTGGGCACAAAGTTCTGGATGTAGCGGCAATATTAGCTATTAGAAGGGCTTCTCCCTTCCCCCCCTTTCCTGCTGGAATGACAAGGGAGAAGGCTTGGGTTGAGTTACCGATCATCTATAGATTAAAGTAAATTTATCTCGGTCACTCTCTTTCTCGATCGTCAGCAGAAGAGAGCTTACCGGTGATAAAGGGGACATCGGGGGCGGTAGCACTAAGATCCTCACCGGATCGCTTATCCCGATCGCCCCCTTATCGTCCTCCACCGTCAATATTATCTCATAAATTCTCTCCTCGGTATATATGTGACTATTCATCACCCCATAGGAACGAGTCCCATCTCCAAAATCCCAGGCGTAACTTATAACCGATCCATCTTTATCCTTTCCGATTCCCTCGCAATGTATTCCTAAAGGAGCATTTCCTTCAGTGGGGCTGATCTTAGCGATAGCTTCGGGAGGAATATTTCCCTCCGTGGTGAATATCCACTCATAAGCGGAAAGCTCGATCTTATCCTCGCTCTCAGCCAATCCTTCTTCTCCGATAGATACCCTGTAACTCCTTCCCGAATCTAAGCGATCATCAGGTATGAATATAAACGATTCTCCCGATACCTTCCATTGGAACTTCCCCTCGATCTCCTCTTTCCTAGGTTCCTCTCTAAGGGAAGCAGGAATCATCTTGAAATCCTTCTCAACTGAAGATCTATTCATAGGAGTATTAAATTCGACCAGGATTGGAGCCTTAATGGATACTCCCACTACTCCCGCTGAAGGCTCGGTTTTTATAATTTGGGGAATAAGGCTCTCTTCCTTTGTCGTTTTCTTACCTCCCCCACAACTAGCGATCAAAGTTGATAACAAGAGAATCGAGATAATGATATATTTTCTCATAATTTCACTCCCTCCCCCTACTTCTCCATCCTGCTTAATCCTCCCCAGGTTCCAAACCAGATGTATCTTCTATCAGGGGCTATAGCAAAGACATTGTTATCCGCCAATCCATCCTCTTCAGAATAATACCGCCATTCTTCGCCATCGTAAAAATCCACTCCTCCCTCGAGCATCCCGAACCAAACTATACCCTCATCGATAGCTATCGCGTTGGGATTAACTTCATCAGCAGTCAGTCCATCTCTTTCAGAAAAAGTAGCCCAATCAACACCATCATAAAGCGTTACCCCTCCTCCATAGGTACCCAGCCAGATCTCGGAGCCGTCTGCCGCTATAGCGGTAACCCAATCGTGGCTCAAATCACCATCAGCTTGAGTATAAGAGGTCCAATTTCGCCCATCGAACTTACTCGCTCCTCCTAACGTTCCCACCCATAGATTAGCCCCCTCCAAAGCTAGCGAATATACTTCATTGTTCACTAATCCATCCGATACATAATATCCTCTCCAGCTAACTCCATCATATTTCGCCACGCCGAAGCTAATTCCAACCCAAAGGATATCGCCATCCACAAGCAGGGAATTTACATAACCTCTTATAAGGCCATCCTCTTCAGTGTAGGTTTTCCACTGATATCCATCGAACTTGCTCAAACCTCCATTTGTCGCCACCCAAATATTTCTTCCATCGTTTACTATCTTGTTGACCTCGTTGCTAGGTAAAGCGTTAGAGGTGTCATAGACGACCCATCTCCGCCCATCGAAGTGGCTGACTCCATCCTCAAAAGTCCCTACCCACACCTCATCACCCTTCAGGGCGATGGTGGTTATTCTATTATCGACTATCTCATTATCGGCAATATAGTTTACCCAGCTTCTTCCATCATATTTAGATATACCCCGTCTAGTGCCAAACCAAATATCATCTCCCTCGATCTCGATGGAGGTCACATAATCATTTGCTAATCCATCATACCTATCGAAGCTTTCCCAAATCCTTCCATCGAAGCGAGTGGCTCCATCCCCATAGGTCCCTAACCAGACCTCATCACCCTTAAAAGCTATACAAGTGATGTGATTATCCGCAAGACCATCCGCCCTAGTATAGATTCTCCAGCGCTTACCATCATAGAGGCTGAGTCCGGTCACGGTAGCGATCCAAACTTCGTCTCCTCTTATAGCTATATCCTCGACGAAATCTCCTGCTAATCCATCTTCCTCTGAGAAGCTGTGCCAAGTCAAGCCATCATAATAGCTCGCTCCCTTCCCAAAAGTTCCGACCCAGATCTTATTTCCCACCACAGCTAAAGCCTCTATCCGGTCATCGACTAATCCGTCTTCGGTAGTATAATTCGTCCAATTCTCCCCATCGAATTTGAATAAGCCAGCGCCGAAGGTCCCGATCCACAAGTTCTCTCCATCCGAGGTTACAACATTTACTTTATTCGCCTCCACCTCATCAGGCAAAACATAAGTGGTGAAAACTTCCCCGTTGAATCTGGTGACTCCCCCAGAGAAAGTTCCGAACCAGAGTTCTCCTTTCACCTGACATATATCACGAACATCATTATCCCCTAATCCATTCTGTCGAGTGAATATCTCCCAACTGCCACCAGCTTTATTCAGTCTCTTTACGCCACCGGTAGTCGCCGCCCATAGATAAGGGCCATCGCTTAACAGCCCTTGAATCTTATTAGTGCAAGTGAAGTTAATCCATCGCTCGTTATAGCTCTTATCCACAACCCTTTCATCCGCTATCCTCCATTCTATACTTGAAATCTCACCCTCTTCCTCACTGATACTCAGATGAGAATAGCGTTTAGCTAAGATATATGATATTAGAAGAAGAGCGGCGATGAAAAGCGGGATAAAGATTATATTATTTTCTCTAATTAAGGTAACTATTCTTCTGTATAACCCCATCTGCTTCGATCCCATCTTACCATTTATTCATACTTAATTATATCACAGCTCTATCTTATTCGCAAGCCTAAAGATACTACGGTCTTGCTTGACAAAAGTTCTGATTCACGATATAATAATACTACAACTAAGCAGATTTTATTAGAAGTATTACCATCTTAGAAAGGAGCTGATTAGAAAGTGAAAACAAGTCGCTTAAATATAAAGATCCTGCTGATTTCCTTTATTGTGTTTTGCTCGGTTAGTCTCGTTTTTCAACCTCAGATAGCGAGAGGACAAGAGGACAAATCGGAGCAGGAATTCCACCTGATCGATGGAAGTGTCATAACAGGCGATATATTCAGCTATATCGACAGGGATTTTCGGGTTAAAACTAGGCATGGGATGCTCACTATTCCCGAAGAGGAAGTATTATATATAGTGTTCAAGAAGCCTTTCATTGGGAATTTCGATGAGCCTGCTGTAATCCTAGCAAATGGAGAGAGGATTCCTGGTATGCTTATCCGCTATTCGCCATTACGAGAAGAGTTCATAATAAGGTTAAAGTATGGAACTATGAAGATCAGCGATAAGAGGGATCTATCCGCAATCGTCCTAGCCCCTTCCACCGCGGTAGCTATGGAATCGATGAATCTAAGGGAGGCGCTTCCTCTATTGGACAAGATGCAGAAGATAGTAGTTAATCCCTCCTCGACCTTCGATATAGATGTTTGGATCGATAAGGGAGAGGGCAAGGTTTATAACCCTGGGGATAAGCTGGCGATCTTCTTCAGGTCCGATCGAGATTGCTACCTAACCCTATTCGATTTCGTTCCCGGAGATGAGGTAAAGGTTATCTTCCCTAATAAATATCACCCTAATAATTTCATTGAAGGAGGGAGGGTATATAAGATCCCCGAACCCTATTACGGTTTCGAGTTCATTGTAGAGGAGCCACTCGGACTTGATATAATCAAAGCCATAGCTACAATATCTCCTATTCGCCTAACTGAGGAGGATATCTACGCTATGGATAGCTTCCAAGAGACTGGCTTTGCGATATTAGAGACGGAGGCAGAGGATTTCACTAGTGAGTTAGTGATTCTCCTAGAATCTATTCCTACGACGAATTGGGCGGAGGCAACTACCTTCTTCTATATTAGCTCTAGCGAATAAGTAAAACTTATTATTTGTGAGCTAGCCCTTCGTCTATCTACTTCCGATCGGACTTTGTCAGATAAAGTTAACTTATGTCTAAGCATATGAACATCACACGCTTATCCACTGGCTACTAAAAAGTCAAGACATAATCAAAGAAAACTAAAAGGAGGTGAAATCCGTGCGATTCCTCTGCCGACTAAAGCTCGACAGTCCCCTTGCACGATTCCTCTATGGGAAAAATAATTAAATTTGAGATACCTGAGAAAGTATACTCTAAACTGGAGAGTTTTCTTCGAGAGAATCGGAATTATCAGCGCGACAACTTCATAGCTGAAGCTATCGAGGAAGCTATAAATAGGAAAAGCAAAAAGACCTTCCAATTCGGGAGGATATCCGGATTAGATCTCCAATTAGACGAGTTCCTAGGAGATCAGGGGGAAACTATCTCTGTAAAACAGGCTCAAGAAATACTTGCCAAATATATCCCTTATGTGGAAAAACTAAGTGATACAGTTATAGAGATGAGGGAAGAGTAGAGAATGAATTATTTCTACTTAGATGCTAGTGCTCATGTTAAGAGATATCATCCCGAGGATGGTTCAGATATAGTTAACCTTTTATTTGAGCAATCACTTCTGTCTAGCTTATCGGCTAATAAACAAGAGCGTTTAATAAGCTCAAGATTAGGGATCTTAGAAATAATGGCAACTTTAAATAGAAAGAAGAACGATAAGTTGATCCCAGAGGACAAGTTCAGAGCAATAGTTGAAGTTTTCTGGAAAGAAATGGAGAGTTTTCTTCTTTATCCTCTCGATGATAAAATTATCGCTGATTCCCTATATCTGATCTTCAAGTATAATCTCAATGCTTCCGATGCTCTATATCTCTTTATAGTTTTGAAACTCAGGACATTTTTAGAGCAGTCAGGGGATGATATAGTCTTAGTTACTGCTGACAAACGTCTATTTAGAGCAGGTCTAAGTGAGGGATTGCAAACGGTAAATCCGGAGGCTATAACTTCCTCTATAGTCAGAAGCCTGTTATAACTTTACTAGGAACTAAGTAAGCATCTAAAAGTTCGGGCTAGCAGATTTTTAAGTAGTTTTTCGCTAGGGAGTTCGAGATATAATTATCCCTCTCCCACCAGGGAAGAGGGATTCTCGATGGGACTGCTTCTTTTATTCCCCTTATGTAAAAGTTTCGCTTAAAGGGGTCTGAAGGAATCAAGAGCTTCTATTTCCCTTTCAAATTCTAAGACGATAACTGTATCGAGATGGTCAGGAGGACTGCTTGGTAAGTTCGTAAAGACAATCCTTTCCCCTTCTATTTTGAAGTTCGCCTCTTGACCACTTTTCAAGAAATAGGCTTTATTCACCTTCATCTTACAAGGAGCAAGAGCAAATTCGCTTTTCCAGTAGAAAACATGGATATAAAGCTTGTTCCCCTTTAAGGTGGTCGTTCCGTGAGGGAAACCTACTACAGTTCGAGTTGTTCCGTAGATGCTCTCGCCATTCTCCTCCAGCCACTTTCCGACTTCCTCTAAGATCTTTACCGATTCTTCGGGAATCGTCCCGTCAGGCTTGGGACCAACATTTAGTAGGTAATTTCCCCCTCCAGCAGCACATTTCGCGAGATCCCATATCACCCTTTGCGGACTCTTCCAGTTATGATCTCCCTCACAATATCCCCAGTGGTCGTTTAAGGTCATACAGGTTTCCCAGTCCCTTTCGGGAGCGTTTGGATTGGGAAATGCCCCGGGAACATATTGCTCAGGGGTCTCATAATCCTCTGGGAGCAGGCTTCTGTTGTTTATGATTATCTCTGGCTGAAGTCTTCTCACCATCTCATTGAGTCTTTCAGACTCCCAGTCCTCAGCGGTGTATGGCCATCCTCCATCATAGAACAAAACATCGATCTTACCATAGTTTGTCATAATTTCTTCCACCTGAGCATGGATATAATCAATAAGCTCCTTCCATCCATCTTTCTTTGGTCCCAGGAAATAAGCATCGTATCTCCAGTCAAGTAAAGAGAAGTAAAATCCAACCCTCATATTATACTTTCCGCAGGCATCTACATACTTTCTGATAAGGTCTCTTCCGCAGGCGGTCTTGGGAGCAGTAAAATCACTTACCTTACTGTCGAACAAGGAAAATCCATCATGGTGCCTCGTTGTCAAGACCATATACTTCATTCCTGCTCTCTTCGCCAGCTTTACCCATTCCTCTGGATCATAGTTCGCTGGATTAAATTCATCGGCGAATTTTCTATATTCATCCTTAGGGATTCTCTCCTGATACATCACCCATTCTCCTCGGGCAGGGATGCTATAAACTCCCCAATGGATGAACATTCCGAATCTTGCCTCTCTCCACCAATCAAGTCTATTCATATCTTCCTCCTTTCGAATTTGTCGATAATGTCAAACTATTTTCAAGTATTTTCCTAAGATTGACCTGTCAAATCCTATCCAAGCAATTTTAACCCTTAACCCTTTATCGATCCTAAAGTGAGTCCCTCTATAAACTGCTTCTGCATACTTAAAAATACTAATATGACGGGTATCACCGAGACTACCGCTCCCGCCATTATCTGCCCATATTCTATCTTCCACTGACCAAAGAGAGTAGCTAATCCTACAGGTAGAGTAAACATCTCGTTAGTTCTCATAAAAATGAGAGGTGATAGGAAGTTATTCCATGAAGCTAGATAGAGGAATATCGCTAGAGCACCTAGGGCTGGTCTGATGGTAGGCAATATTATCCTATAATATATCTGAAAATCTGAGCAACCATCGATCCGAGCGGCATCTATTAGATCGGTGGGGATGGTTTGAATGTATTGCCTCATCAAAAAGATCCCAAAGGCATTGGCTGAGCCAGGGATAATTAATGCCCAATATTTATTAATCCAGCCGATACGAGCAAAGACCCTAAAAAGAGGGATTATAGTCACGTGATAAGGAATCATTAAGGAGGCTAATAGCACCCAGAACAGCGGACCTTTTAAGGGAAAATTGTATTTAGCAAAGCCAAAGCCAGCTAAGGAACAGAAGAAAAGCCCCAGAAGAGTATAAGATATTCCCACTAAGAAACTATTAAATAACCACCTAAAGAATAGGGTCTCCTTAGCCAAGTCAATGAAGTTCTCAAAGGTTAGCCTAGTGGGAAACAGGGTCGGTCGCTCGAAGATCTCAGACATACTTTTGAGGGAGGAGGTAAAGGTCCAATAGAAGGGCGTAGCTGCGATGATCAGAATTACTATTAAGAGCATATAGGTCAGAATCTCACCTAGTAGAGTAATTCCCGGACTATATTCCTTTATCCTTACCGATTTAGCTTTAGCCATAAATATCTTCCCCTCCTCGCTTCGAAACTACTCGACCCCTGTTCTTCTCCAGAAGAATTTCATCTGGAGAGCCGAGACGATAAAGATAACTAAGACTAAACTATAGGCGATCGCCGAGGCGTATCCCAGCCGATATTTCTGAAAGCCGGTCTCAAACAGGTAGAGGACGATGGTCAGAGTTCGATCCATAGGTCCTCCCTTATTAGTCAGGATATAGGGCTCCTCGAAGAGCTGATAAGAGCCGATAATGGACATCATCACGCAGAAGAAGATGATCGGGCGTAACAGAGGCAAAGTTACATATCTGACTCGCTGAAGCATCCCCGCCCCATCGATCTTCGCCGCCTCATATAGCTCCAGGGGAATATTCTGTAAGCCAGCTAATAGAATAACGATGTTGTACCCCGTCCAGCGCCAAGTAGCCAGAACGATGATCGAGGGCAGGGCTAAATCAGGATCGTTCAGCCAATCGTGGGAAGTAAGACCTATTCTCTTCAAAAGCAGGTTCAAGAGACCGATATCTACACTTAGGATCATCGAAAAGGAGAGAGCTGCAACTACCAGGGACATAACTACCGGTAAGAAATACATCGAGCGGAAGAAGTTGCGAAAACGAACACCAGGCGAGTTTAAGATCAAAGCTAAGATTATAGCGATGCTCATCATCAAAGGGATCTGCACCGCGGCGAAGACGCTGGTATTTCTGAGCGCTGTCCAGAATCTAGTGTCCTGAAGTAAATTTGCATAGTTAGTAAAACCGATAAAATTAGGGGGACGCACTCCCCTTAGCTCCGTTAAGCTCAAATAGAAAGAGTAGAAGATAGGGATGACCATAAAGGCGAGAAACATTATATAGAAGGGAGAAATGAAGAGATAGGGAGCTTTATTTCGCTTTATCTCCTTTAGTACCTTCTTTAAGTTAGCCATTTGATCGCTCCTTCATATGACAAGCACGATGCGGGTCTAAGCTCAAACAATACCTATTCCGCACCGTGCTTCGTCAATCAAGGACTATCTTTCCATACCTTTTCTAGTCTCCTCAGCAGCCGCTTTCATTGCCTCCTCAACCGTAGCTTTCTTATTTAAGATCTTCGATAGAGCGGTGTTCACAGCGGTCTCAGCGATAGTCCAGTTCTCGGTATAATACCAAGTGGGAATATACGGGACTGAATCCACGAATATCCTGCCGATCGCCTGTCCTCCGTAGTAGGGATCTGGCTCATCAAAGAGCGGGTCTTCTAAAGCGGTCAACAGAGCAGGGAAGATATTTACAGCTTTATAGACTATCAATTGCCCCTCTTTGGTGCAGAGCATAAACTCCACAAAATCTTTGGCTTCTTGTGGATATTTTGTCTGCTCAGGAATTACCAAACTGGAGCCTCCCCAGTTAGTTCCCGCTGGCTCATCCGTGGCTGAGGGCCAAGGAGTTATCCGCCATTTCCCTGCCAGATCAGGAGCTTGCTCCTTGAGCTGTCCGGAGAACCAAATAGCGATGGGAATGGTTACCATTCTCCCCTCTTTAAAGGCATTGAACCAAGCCGGCTCCCAAGCATTTTGGAAGAAAGCTATATCGTGCTTTAGAGCCAGATCGGCATACCACTGCATTACCTCGATGGAGAGAGGGTTATCGATCAGGACGTTTCCATCCTTATCGAAGATGTTACCACCTCTCGATTGTAGGAACATCGTATAGCCCTTGATATCGTTCAAGGGAATGTTGAGCATATATCGATCCTTTTTACCATCTCCGTCCAGGTCTAAAGATAGCTTCTTCCCCATCTCTACGAATTCGTCCCAGGTTTCGGGAGGAGTAGCTCCATATTCCCCGAAGATATCGCTTCGATAGTAGATAGCGCAAGGACCTATGTCCCAGGGCATAGCATAGAGCTTGCTATCCAGAACGCCAACGTCATACGCGTAAGTGGCGAATTCATCTTTATACTTCTCTCCGACATCGGCCAGATCTAAAAGACCGCCACCTGCGACGAACATTGCGACTCTGGTCTGCTCTACGGAGCAGACATCAGGTGCTCCTATCCCCGATACTAACGAAGTCAAAAGCTTATCGTGCGTATCACCATAGGACATCTCCACATACTCAAATTCAACATTGGGGTGGGTCTTTTGAAATTCCTCGGCAACTGCTTTGTAAGCATCTTTAATGATATTCCATCCCCACATGGTGAGCTTGGCCTTATCAGCGCTATAAACATTAGAGCTTATTAACAGAGCTACTAACAACCCAATTATGAATAGATTTACTTTTCCTCTCATTTTTCTCAAAACCTCCTTATATGAGATAATACAAACTCACCTTTCCATTTGATGAGCTCTCTTTTTATTATACTACCTTAACTATATTTTGTCAAGATAAATTAATCAATTCCCCAACTCGATTTTGAGAGCGATCAGAAACAAGTCTTATATCTGCTACTTTATCAGCCTCCAAAAAGTAGTTGACAGATGAGTATTTTTAGAGTATGATATTATTTGGATTTACAGAGGCAATAGATGAAGAATTATAGAAGGAGATGAAATGATGAAAGAAAAAATAGGGGTTGGTATAATCGGCGCAGGAGGAATTTCCAGCTCTCATACCATAGGATATAAAGAGAGCGATGATTTGGCGAGGATAACCGCCATCGCTGATACAAATTTGGAGAATGCGGAGAAACTTATTAAAAGACATAAACTTGAGGACGTCAAGGTATTTGAGGATTATAGGGAACTCCTTGATTATAAGGGGGTCGATGCAGTGAGCATCTGCACCCCGCATTATCTCCACTCTCCGATAGCGATTGAGGCCGCGGAGAGGGGCAAGCATATCCTCTGCGAGAAATCCATGGCAACCAGCTTAGCTGACGCTCGAAAGATGTATAAATACGCGAAGAAAGCCAAAGTAGTAGCTATGATCAACTTCACCTATCAATATATACCCGCGGTGCAGATGATCCACAAGTTGATCTCAGGCGGTTATTTAGGAGAGATATATCGCCTTAGAGCAGAATATATCTGGGGCTTCCTATTCGCAAGAATGACCAAGACCGATGGCTGGCTTATAGATAGAAAGAGATCTGGCAGTGGGATAGCGGAATCCTTAGGTTCTCATATCATCCATCTAGGAAGATATCTAGTTGGAGATATAAAACGTTTATCTGGACAATCCAAGCAACTCATCCCCGCGGGAGATGTGGATGATAGCACTATGTTTATAGCGGAGTTCGAGAATGGGGCGGTAGGAAGCTTTGAAGCGAGTGCAGTGGCTACCGGAAGGATGAATTATCAGCGAGTCGAAATAAATGCGAGTTTGGGTGGAGTGATATACGAATTCGATAAACCAAGCGAGCTACAAATATCAACCGCGGAGGGCGAGCTAGCTAAGATGTTGGGCGGATTCAACACCATCAGAGTTCCTGGTCCTTTCTGTCCAGATCAGAGTTCAGGACATCGCTATGCCACTAACCAAATGGTACGGGTCTTCTTAGAGGGAATAGCTGATGGCAAGCTTGCATCTCCTGATTTCTACGATGGATTGAAATCTCAAGAGATTATAGAGGCGGCTTTGCTATCATCCAAAGAGGGAAGATGGATTGATATAGAGGAATTGGAGGAAAAGGAGAAAGTCATCAAAGTATGATCTCGAACGAAGAATAATAAACGGAGGATTATAATTGTCTATCTATAAAGCTTGTGATATAAGAGGTATATACGGCGAGGAATTAGATGAGGAGATCGGACTGAAGATAGGTCGAGCTATAGGAACCAAAGCTGGAGGGGGCGACATTGCGTTAGGAGGAGATGTGCGCCCTAGCACTATAAGCTTGAAATATGCTATTAAAGAAGGATTGATACGATCGGGATGTAAAGTATCGGATTTGGGGATAGTCCCCACCCCTATAGTCTATTGGGCGAAGGAGAGATTGAAGACCAGAGGTTGCGTGATAGTAACCGCCTCCCATAATCCAACCCCTTTCAATGGAGTCAAATTTATGATAGGGGAGCTTCCCGTTCTCCCCCAAGATATAACCGAGGTCGCCGATCTGGTGGAAAGTAGCAGGTTTATAGAGGGAAGCGGCTCTTGGGAGGAGATAGATCTTAGAGAGGATTATATAGCCGATATAAAGACCCTGCTCTCCTTTACCTCCACCCCGGAGTTCAAATTAGTGATTGAGGCGAATAACGGTTGCTTGAGCGAGATAGCCCCTAGAGTCACCTCCGAACTCGGCTTCACCACTCTAAAGCTCCATTGCTCACCAGAGGAGGGCTTTCCCCAAGATGAGCCTAATCCTTCTGCTAGCGGCAATCTCGATCTCCTAGCTCAAAAGGTTATAAATAACAAGGCACAGTTGGGGATAGGGTTCGATGGGGATGGCGATCGAGTGGCGTTTGTGGATGAGAAGGGAAGAGTCGTTCAAGGAGATAAGAGCATCGTTATCCTATCCAGGGAGATGCTGAGGAGAAGAGGAGGAGGTAAAATAGTCTATGATCTGAAAAGCTCAAGCATAGTGCCGGAGATGATTCAAAAGCATAATGGGATTCCTCTCAGGGAGAGATCGGGACACTCCTTTATCAAGAGAAGAGTTATCACCGAGAAAGCGATATTCGGAGGAGAGATCACCGGACATTTCTTCTATGAGCAACTGAAAGGTCGAGATGATGGCTTATACTCAGCCCTGTTTTTAATCAAGATACTTTTGGATAGCAAGCGTAGACTCTCAGAGATAGTCGATGAGATTCCCACAAACTTTATAACTCCTGATCTGAGGATATCTTATGAAGGCGATCGCTATGCAGTGCTGGAGAAGATCGAAGCGAACCTCTCCTCCTATCCTATGGATACCACCGATGGAGTCCGGGTTGATTTCCCTCAAGGTTGGGGATTGATCAGGATCTCCGTCACCGAACCCAAACTGACCCTCCGCTTTGAGGCTAGGAGGGAAGAGGAGTTGACGAATATAATGGAGGAATTTCTAGCGGCTGTTCCTGAGATCAAGGATAAGGTTTCTGCTAAATATGAGGAGGTAAAAGATGGAAAAGAGCGATAAGGTCAAGGAGGAAATAGTCTATTACGCGCAAAGGCTTATCAAGGATGGTTTAGTTACCGGTCCTGGGGGAAATATAAGCGCTCGCTATGAGAATATAATGTTCATATCCCCCAGCGGCTTCTCCTTTGATGATGCCAAGCCAGAGGATTACGTAGGAGTCGATATAGATAGCGGTCAGATAGTTGAAGGAACGAACAGACCCTCCTCCGAGGTTCTGATGCACTTAGGCTGTTATCGAAAGAGAGCCGATATTCAGGCGATAGTCCACATCCATCCTCCCTTAGCAACAGGGATCATCAGCGCTGGGATGAATCTTAAGCCTATGTATCCAGATTTTTACATATATCTAGGGAGTAATATCCCTCATATTGATTACGTGACGGTTACCACTCCTCGCTTAGCTAAAGCGGTGGAGAAGGTCATCGGCTCTGCCAATGTAGTTTTAATGAGAAATCATGGAGCATTGACCGTGGGTTCAAATTTGCCACAAGCCTACTATAGAGCGCAGATCATAGAGGAAGGGGCAAAGGTTCTATTAGCAGCTCTGACGGTTGGGAAGCCTCGCTATCTAACGGAAGATGAGATGAGGGAACTGGACAATCTGAGCTCGGAAAAGTATAGGAGAGAATTGCTAGAGTCGATGAAGCATCTCTAACAAAGCAAAATCGCCAAAACAAAAGACCATCGATCTTTTAGTTTGACGACAGACTCTAGAATCTCAAGTAAAGGTAACTTTTGCTTCATAAGAAATCTAAGGTTAAAAAGTTACCTTTAAACCGAAACTTAAATCTCAGCTCGAAGTTCTCAGGCGGTCAGCTACTGACCGCCTATAATATATAAAAACCCTAATCCAATATTATCTCTTAGAGAATTGAGGCTTTTTACGAGCTTTTTTGAGGCCATATTTACGACGCTCTTTCATTCTGGGATCTCTAGTGAGGAAACCACCCTGACGAAGCGTCTTTCTTAATTCTGGATCGGCAGAAAGAAGAGCGCGAGATATCCCATGCCGAACCGCTCCAGCTTGCCCGGAGAGACCCCCTCCTCCCACTCTAGCGTATATATCAAAGCTATCCAGACTATTCGTGGCTACCAAAGGTTGAAGGATCTGAATTTCCAAAGCTTTACTGTGAAAGTAATCCGCTAAAGGTTTATCATTTACCGTGATCTTGCCCTCTCCAGCCGCTATCCAGACCTTTGCTACAGCATCTTTCCTTCTCCCTGTGCCGTAATACCTATCTCTAGCTAACGGAAGCATCTTTTCCCCCCTTTCCTAAAATTCCAATTTCTTGGGTTGCTGAGCCTTATGAGGATGTTCAGGCCCAGCATATACCTTTAGTTTCTTGAGCATTGCTCTTCCTAAGCTATTGTGAGGCAACATACCTCGAACTGCTTTAACTATAACCCCGACAGGATCATCCTCCATGAATCTCCGATAGGTCTTTTCCTTCAATCCGCCTATATATCCGGAATGCCTACGATATAGCTTTCGATCCAATTTCTTTCCGGTGAGGTTCACCTTTTCCGCATTAACTACGATGACGAAATCACCTGTATCTAAATGAGGAGTATAAATCGCCTTATGCTTCCCTCTTAAAATACTAGCCACTCGGGAGGCTAGTCTGCCTAAGTTTTGGCCTTCCGCATCAACTAAGTGCCAAGTCCTCTCCACTTGATCAGGCTTAGCCATATAAGTCTTCTGCATATTCGCTCCTTCCTCTCCAATATCAATATCTCACTTCTATCAAATAGAGTCCTCTAGCTGGTATCGTCCTTCCCGCTCTCCTTCTATCTTCAGCAGACAGGATATCCTTCATCTCGTTTGGGGCTAACTTCCCTCTCCCTATATCTAACAGAGTCCCCACGATGGTCCGAACCATATGCGGTAGGAATCCATTGGCTTCGATCTCCAGGGAGACTATATCACCCTCTCGATTAAGAACAATATCCTGAACAGTGCGTATAAAATTTTCCCGTTCGTAAATAGAGGCGCAAAATGATCTGAAATTATGCGTGCCGAGCAGACAGCGACTCGCTTCCCTCATAGCATCCAGTTCCATCTTACCTCTCGAGAGGTATGAATAATTCCTTTCGAAGACGGAGGGATAATCCCTATTGAGTATCCTATAGCGATATCTCCTGCTCAAAGCGGAGGAACGAGCGTTAAAGGAGAGAGGAACTTCCTCCACCTCTTTCACCCTTATATCCTCGGGAAGAACGCTATTTATCGCGGCTCGCCAACCATCAAGGGGAATGTGGCTATCTGTAAGAAAATTTACCACCTGTCCAAGGGCATGAACCCCAGCATCAGTTCTTCCCGCGACGATCGTCTTAACTTCCTCTTTAACAAGCCGAGATAAGCTATCCTCTAAAACTCCCTGAACAGTTGCCAACCCTGGTTGGACTTGCCAACCGTGATAATTAGTTCCTTCATATTCGAGGACGAATTTCATATTACGCAACTGAAATCTTTTAGACTCCCTATATCCCTCATCGCCAAAAAGAAATAAATATCGCAGTCGCTATAATAACTGCTGTCCATATCCCTGCTACATGATCTTCCTTGCTGAAGTTAAGTTGCTTCATCCTCGTCCTGCCCTCACCACCTCGATAGCATCTTGACTCCATCGCGGTCGCTAATTCGTTAGCTCTCTGAAAACTGCTTATGAAGAGAGGAACTAGGATGGGAATGAGGCTCTTAGCTCGCTTGAAGATATTACCACTCTCGAAATCCGCGCCCCTGGCCATCTGCGCCTTCATAATCTTATCAGTTTCCTCAAGTAAGGTGGGAATGAATCGCAAAGCGATAGTCATCATCATTGCTAGCTCGTGAGCAGGAAATCCAAATCTCTTGAGCGGATTCATCAACCTCTCGATAGCATCGGTAAGGGATAAGGGTGAAGTAGTCAGAGTCAGTAGAGAAGTAGCTACCACTAACAAAAGAAGGCGAGATGTTATCAAGGCAGACTGTCTTATCCCTTTATCGGTTATCTTCAGAGGGCCTAGTCTGGCTAACACCTCTCCCTCACTCCAGAAGAGGTTTAAGATCAGAGTGAAAAGAATTATGAAGATTATCGGCTTCAGCCCTCTAAGGATAAATCTAGGGGACAGGTGAGCTATCGTGGCTATCAGGATAAGATAGGCGCAAAGAGGTATATATCCATATAGATTACTTATGACAAAGAGCGAGATCATAAAGACTATACCGACTATTATCTTCGTTCTAGGATCTAAGCGATGAATTAGCGATTGTCCTGGTATATATTGACCTATGGTTATATTCTTAAAATTTAACATAAGCCAGCAGGGAGTAAGTCAAGCTCTATTTTAAACATAGAGGGGCTGAGGGAAGACTTTCTTTCCTGCCCTCAAGTATTCTCAGTATCTCTCCCCTAGCCTCCTCGACAGAGAGAATATCATCCCTAACATCTATCCCCCTCTCCTTCAACCTTCTCATCAACTCAACTATGGGAGGGAGTTCAAGCCCGATCTCAGTTAGCTTATCTTCCTGAGCAAATATCCCTTTAGGATCTCCCTCTAATATTATCTGTCCTTCATCGAGAACTATTATCCTCTCCACCCTTCTAGCGATCTCTTCCATATCGTGAGAGATGAGGATTATAGTCATCCCTACCTCGGAGTGAAAGCGATCGATCTGATCTAATATCTCATCTTTTCCCCTAGGATCTAAGCCAGCGGTTGGCTCATCTAATATTAGAGTTCTAGGTTTCATCGCTAGAACTCCCGCGAGGGCAACTCTTCTCTTCTCCCCTCCTGATAGCTCGAAGGGAGAGCGATCCTTGAAAGCGGAATAATTAAGATCGACCAATTCCATAACCTCTCCAATAAGCTCTTCTAATCTATCCTCATCTATCCCTAAGTTATGGGGCCCAAAGGCTATATCTTTATAGACAGTCTCTTCAAACAACTGATGCTCTGGATATTGAAAGACTAAGCCCACTTTCCTCCTTATATTCTTTAACTCGGATTTATTTGCCTTTGTATCTATACCGTCTATATAGACTTTCCCCTTAGTGGGGAATAGGAGCGCGTTGAAGTGCTGGACTAAGGTAGATTTCCCAGAACCAGTCCTTCCCACTAATCCGATGAACTCCCCATCATCTATCTCAAGATTGATATCCTCTAAAGCTCGGGCCTCTAAAGGTGTTCCAGGCATATATGTATATGTTAAATGCTCAACTCTAATCAAAATGTTCCCCCGCTCATACCTTTCCCCGGGGAAAAGGATGAAATTCTATATCGCTTGACTCCCCCGATAATATTGATAGCATCTCCTCTACAGTAACGATATCCAAGGGAATATCTACCCCACTTCTCCTCAACTCGTATGCTAACTCGGTCATCTGAGGAACATTGAGGCGTAGTTCCCTCATCCTTTCAACTTGAGAGAAGATATAGCGAGGGGTTCCCTCCATCTCGATTCTACCATCGGACATAACTATAACTCGGCGAGCCTCTATCGCTTCCTTCATAGAGTGGGTGATATAAACTATAGTGATCCCCTCTCGGTTCAATTTCTTGACGGTTTGGAGGACTTCCCTTTTCCCCTCTGGATCCAACATCGTGGTAGGCTCATCCAAGACGATACATTCGGGTCTCATCGCGATAACTCCTGCGATCGCAACCCTCTGCTTCTGTCCCCCAGAAAGGAGGTGAGCCACATTCCATCTGAAAGGAAGCATATCCACATTGGTCAAAGCAGAATCTACCCGCTCTCTTATCTCCTCGGGAGGTATCCCCAGATTCTCACAGCCGAAAGCGATATCCTCCTCAACTACTGCGGCGACGAGCTGATTATCGGGGTTTTGAAAGATCATACCTACCTTCTGACGTATCTCCCAGAGATGTTCCTTATCCTTCGTGTTCATCCCCTTTATCCAAACGTCGCCGGAGGTGGGCAGAAGAAGTCCGTTGAGATGTTTAGCTAGAGTAGATTTACCGCATCCGTTATGCCCAATTATAGCTACAAATTCGCCATCAGCTACGCTGAGGCTTAACCCATCAAGAGCTTGAACCTCATTAGGAGAAGAAGAATCTCCAATACCATCTGACTCCTCTCGATTATAGATATGAACTAAATCCCTTATCTCTATCATATAGGGGGAGGAATCCTCCCCTAAAAGGTAACTTTTTGCTTCAAATAGAACTCACGGTTAAAAAAGTTACCTTTTCTACCCCTCCTATTTCTATTTATGTTTGTAGGAGATATAAACTCGAAATCCACCGCTTTTGACGATCGTCTCAACGTTTCCAAATACCTCCTCCATCCTCTTCATCAACCTCTCGCCACCCTTATTGTGGCGAGCGACTATTTGGAATATAGGGAGGAACTTTTCCTGCTCGCTCTTCTCTCTATAGGGGGAGGGATCCTCCCTACTCCTCCTATATTTTAAATTAGCAAAAGAGGCTGTTATTATATCATTACATATCTTCATCCCCGCCGCTAAGGGAGGATTAGAGACTATATTATCGAAGTATTCCCCCTCCCAAGGTTCAAATAGATCTCCCCGGCGGATATCGATCTCTACTCTGTTACGAAGCCCATTTCTCTTGGCGTAGAATATAGCCCTTTCATTGATATCACTCATAAAGACCTGCATCGAGGGTTTCAATATCTTCGCAGTTATCCCCAACACTCCACATCCACAGCCAAGATCGAGAAATCTTTCTCCACTTAGGATCATATTTTCCGCTAATAGTCTGGTCCCTCGATCTATATCTCGACCGCGAAATCCAAATACTCCGCTGACCACTTCTAAATCGATCTTACGCTCGCGGATGATCAAGTTAAGCAATTTGCTCTTCTCTTGGCTAGTTGGTCTAGCAGTATAATAATGTTCCATCACTCTTCCCTATCAGGATATATATCCCCCCTCACCCTTAAAAGGTAACTTTTGCTTCAAATAGGACTCAAGGTTAAAAAGTTACCTTTTATCCCTCTCCCACGAGGGGAGAGGGAACACTTAGATAAGCTCGATCTCTTTAGTTCCCCCTCCCTTGACGGGAGGGGGTTAGGGGGAGGGTGATAATTAACAAGATTCCTTGATAGTCTTATTAATTCAGCAAAAACCAAGATGGGAGGGGTTAGGGAAGGGTGATTTAAGAGAAGTTCCCCCCGACCGATCATCCCTCCAGTATCTCCAAGCGAGCCATCTCAGCCGCATCGCCTCTCCTATAGCCAAGCTTTGTGATTCGAGTATATCCTCCCTGCCTATCGGAAAAGCGAGGGGCTATCTCATCGAATAGTTGCTTAACTATATCCTTATCAGGGATAAATCTCAAAACTCGACGACGAGAGTGTAGATCGCCCTTCTTAGCAAAAGTTATCATCTTCTCAGCCCATCTTCTAGCCTCAGAGGCCTTGGGTCGAGTGGTGGTTACAGCCTTATATTTGAACAAAGCTCTGACCAAGCTCTTAAGGAGAGCTTTTCTTTGGCCAGGATTCCTCCCAAACTTTTTGTCTGCCTTTCTGTGTCTCATTTATCCCTCTCCCAATATATAAATTAATCGTTTTTCTCTGTCAAGGAAAGCTCCAATTCCTTGACCTTAGCTTCCACCTCTGCCAAGGACTTCTTCCCAAAGTTTTTTATCTTCAATAGATCCTCTGGGGTTTGCTTTATTAATCCCCCTACAGTCCCAATTTTATTCTTCTTCAGACATCTATAGCTTCTGATCGAAAGATCTAACTCTTCGATCGTAGTGGCAAGTAGCTGCTGTCTTTCCTTTTCCTCCTCCAATCCCTCCTCTTCTTCCTCCGCCGCGACTACCTCTTCCTTCACTTCTCTCTCTTGGATACTTGAGAAGATTTTGAGATGTTGCTGTAGTATATTAGCTGCCTCACTGACTGCCTCACTGGGAGAGATACTTCCACCCGTCCAGACCTCCAAGATCAATTTATCGTAATTAGTAATTTGTCCCACCCTGGTGTTCTCAATAGTGAAGTTCACCTTCTTCACTGGGGAGAAGATAGCATCGATCGGGATCGTTCCAAGGGGTTGATCGGGCTTCTTATTGCTTTCAGCCTGAACATATCCCCTCCCCTTTTCTATCGTCAATTCCATACCGAACTCTGCTCCATCGGTTAGGGTAGCGATATGAAGTTCAGGATTGAGAAGCTCTACACTACTGGGAAACATAATATCAGCAGCCACTACCTCCCCTTCATCCTTGACCTCCAAGCGGGCTTTTTGAGACTCTTCAACATAGGATTTCAGAAGCAACTCCTTAATGTTTAGGATCATCTCAGTAGTATCCTCCACTATCCCTGGTATTGTAGAGAACTCATGGAGAACGTTGTCGATTTTAATTGAAGTTACGGCTGTTCCCCTCAGCGAGGACAGTAACACCCTCCTCAGTGAATTGCCCAAAGTAACCCCATATCCTCTCTCCAGAGGTTCAGCGATGAATTTTCCGTAATTGTCGGTGAGTTCGACCGTCCTTATATTAGGCATCTGCATATCTATCATTCAGAATTCGACCTCCTGAAGTAGATATCTAAGGATAAGAAATTTTCCCTCCTACCTTCTAGATCTTCTACTTCTCAGACTTCAGTTCCTTAAAAAGAGGTGCTAAATTAAGAATTAGCGAGAATAGTACTCCACAATCAATTGCTCTTGAATGGGTACTACTATATCCTCTCTGGTTGGCAGTTTCGTAACTCTGCCTGCTAGCTCCTCAGGATCAACCTCCAGCCAGGAAGGGACTATCCCTTGGAGAGAAGCAGCATTTTCTTTTATAGCTGTTATTCTCTTGCTCTTCTGTCTCACAACAATTAGATCCCCTACGTTCACTTGATAAGAGGGTATATTAACCTTACGTCCATTAACCTCGATATGACCATGTCGAACCAATTGTCTAGCCCCCCTGCGAGAGGATGCAAATCCCATTCTGAATACCACATTATCCAGCCTTCGCTCCAGCATAGATAATAAAATCTCACCGGTCACTCCCTTTTGTCGTTCAGCTTTCTCAAAGTAACCGCGGAATTGAGCCTCCAATATTCCATACATTCGCCGAACTTTCTGCTTTTCCTTAAGACGAATACTATAGTCGGAAGGCTGTCTTCTCCTTCTTCCTCTTCTTCCATATCGCTTCACGGCGGCTTGGCGCTCTATAACGCACTTGCTACTATTACATCTGCTCCCTTTTAAAAAGAGCTTTTCTCCATAACTACGGCATAATTTACACACCGCTCCTGTATATCTTGCCATCTATCAGGTCTGGTCCAACTGAGCGAATCCCTCCCTAGGGGGAGGAATTATCCCCTCTATCTCTCCTACATTTTAAGCCCCATATTTGAGAGAGGGCAGTATCTCCGAGGGATAACACCTCAGTTTGCCAGTCTTTCACCTCCCATTCTTTTGAAATAACTATACCCTTCTCCGCTTAGGAGGACGGCACCCATTATGGGGTATAGGAGTAACATCCTTGATTACGTTGATCTCCAATCCAGCGGCTTGCAGGGATCTGATAGCGGTATCCCTACCAGCTCCTGGACCCTTAACATGAACATCCACCCGTTTTAAGCCCAAGGACATCGCTTTCCTCGCGGCCTCCTCTGCGGCTAATTGAGCTGCAAAAGGGGTCCCTTTTCTCGAACCCTTGAATCCTACCATACCAGCGCTAGCCCAAGATATAACATTCCCCTGAAAATCGGTTATGGTAACTATAGTATTATTAAAGGTGGATTTTATATGAGCCACCCCTGCGCTTACGCTAACTTTCTCCTTCCTAGCTCTTTGACGTCTCCCTGGTCTAGGCAATTTCTGAATCCTCCTTTCCTTATCTTCTACTTCTTCTTTCTTCTCACGCCAACGGTCTTCGCGGGACCCTTACTAGTCCTGGCATTAGTATGAGTGCGCTGTCCCCTAACCGGAAGCCCTCGGCGATGTCTTAAACCTCGATATGAGCCAATATCCATAAGTCTCTTGATATTGTTGGTGACTTCTCTCCTCAGATCTCCTTCCACTCGATAGTTATTATTGATCTCCTCTCTTATCTTCGTTATCTCCTGCTCAGTGAGATCCTTTACTCGAGTATCAGGATTGACTTCTGCGGCTTTTAAAATATTCTTAGAGCTACTTAAACCTATCCCATAAATATAGCTTAGAGCTATCTCCACTCTCTTATCCCTAGGCAAGTCCACCCCTGATATTCTAGCCATCTAAAAACCTCCTTTTAAGGAAACTTTTGCTTCGAACAAAACTCAAGATAAAAAAGTTTCCTTATTCAATACAAATTTGCGATCCCCTCTAGGGAATCCCCCCAGGCGTTAATTCAGCCCCGTCCAAGCCTATTCAACCCCTATTGCCGAGTTGTGTTGCCCCCAATTTCATCCCCGAGGCAAGCCTCGGGGTTTTCTTGGCACAATTTTATAACAGGAATTTTACCTGGTAAAGTGAGATCCTGCGAGGCTCAAACTTATTCAAATTCCCTCATCCCTGTCTCTGCTTATGCCGAGGATTACTACATATAATGCGGACTTTCCCTTTCCGCTTTATCACCTTACATCTTTCACAGATCGGCTTTACTGATGATCTAACCTTCATCAAAATTCACCTCAGTTTCTCTACCACTCTTTCTTAAGATATCGTAATTTCTCCTTTTTCCTATCTTTTCATCATATATACTTATATAATCGGTTAAAATATATCCTTCCTTGAAATAATGCTTGAAGAGAAATCCCACTCTTTCATTCCATTCCTTAGCTACCTCTATATCTCTATCTCTGATTCCTCTAATATAATCTGGAATTTGGACGATAATAAATTTATTCTCTTTAGATATATCTATATCCTTTATCCTCTCGATCCCATCTCTATATTCAACTTCGTTAACTAGGGAAGCCTCATAAGTTGCAAGTAGAGATTCGAGGGCGAGCTCCTCTCTTCGCCCTTCAATAGCTCTCTTCACTCGCTCACTCTTTATATGCCACTCCACCATAAATCTCATAGATTTAGCCCCCTGATAGTCCGCTAAGCCATCTACTGCGCTATAACCATATAGATTCTCTACGTAGGTCCTCGTCACAGCGCCTAGCTTGCGAATGTATAAGTTGCTATTCCTTCCCTCTAAAGGATCAAAGGTCCAACGTAGCTCATTTATTCCAAGTTGGAGAGCGGATTCTCTCTGGGAAAGAGCAAGCCTAAAGCCGATGGAACGATCTCGATATTCTCTATCTACCACTAGGATCTGCACATAGCGAAATTTCTTCTCCTCCTCCCAGGCGGGAAGAACTAAGATAAAGCCAACTATTCTCCCCTCACAGAATGCTAAGGAAACCGATCCCCCTGTTTTCTCAGCAGTAATGTAGAGTTGAGCTGGATAACAAGCCCGGTAGTCACTATAACCCTGCGCTCTCCTATGCAATTCTACGCACTCGTAGGCTTCCTCGGGATCTTCGAGGTGGCTGATTAGGATCTCCTCGGAACCTGCTTCCTTCATTTTAAAACATAGTCCTCCAGCTTTCTCGGTTCGTTAGATGATTACCCTTCCATTTCTTTTCGCTGGCATTTACCTCTTCCCCTCAACGGCGATATACTATTCTGCCTCGCGTTAGATCATAGGGCGAAAGCTCAACAACTACCCTATCACCAGGTAAGATCCTGATATAATGTATTCGCATCTTCCCCGAGATATGAGCTAGAACAGTCTGCCCATCCTTCAATTCTACCCTGAACATCATGTTGGGGAGGGACTCCGTCACAGTTCCTTCTACCTCGATGATGTCTTTCTTAGTTTTAGCCACTATCTCACCTCCAATTTCTATATTTTCCCCTAATTGATATAGGAGGGAAGGATTCCCCCCTCTTATTCACCACCTATTATAGTTAAAATATCGGGTCCATCCCTGGAAATAGCCACCGTATTTTCGAAGTGAGCGGATAGGCTGCCGTCACTAGTAACAACCGTCCAACCATCATTTACCTTCCTAACCGCATATCTGCCGACGTTGACCATAGGCTCGATCGCCAGAACCATTCCCACCTTTAAGCGAGGACCTCTACCAGGTGGGCCGTAGTTGGGGATCTGAGGATCCTCATGCATATTACTGCCAATGCCATGTCCCACAAAGTCGCGCACCACAGAGAACCCGTTATCCTCCACGTAAGATTGAACAGCATGGGATATATCTGACAATCTATTCCCTGCTCTAGCCTTATCTATGCCCCTAAACAGAGCCTCTTCCGTAATCCGTAATAATTTTCTAGCCTCCTCTCCCACCTCTCCCACGGGAAAGGTTCTAGCGGCATCCCCACAATAACCTTTATAGATCGTTCCGATATCTACGCTGACTATATCTCCCTCCCGAATCCTTCTCTCCTCCGAAGGAATACCATGAACTACTTCTTCATTTATAGATATACACGTATTCCCGGGGAAGGGAATAGTTCCCGGTAGCTGATAATTCTTGAAAGAAGCCTTTGCTCCCTGGCTCTCGATGACCTCCAGAGCGATTCTATCTAATTCAAGCGTGGTCACTCCTGGTTTCAAATTTTCCTTTATCTCCTGGAGAGCCAAGGCTACGATCCGTCCACTGCGGCGCATATACTCTATCTCTCGTTGGGATTTGATAACTATCATAATATACCTTCAAGGAATTTAGGATTCTTAACCGAAATTAATTCTCAGCAATAAGGGCAAGGATCGCTTTCTGAACCTCGGGAATGGAGGGTTCTCCATCTACCTTCTTTAGCTTTCCTCTCCTCTCATAATACTCGATAAGAGGCTTAGTCTGAGCAGTGTAAACCTTTAGTCTTCTCTTGATCGTCTCCTCCTTGTCATCATCTCTTTGGTAAAGTTCTCCCCCACATTTATCACATACTCCCTCCTCTTTAGGGGGACTATATATAAGATGATAGCTAGCGGAACATCTGCGACATAGCCTTCTTCCCGATATCCTCTTTATAATCTCCTCATCGGAAACCTCTAGTTCAATAACCATTTCGAGCTCCAATTCGTTCAGAGTATCATCTAAAGCCTCGGCTTGAGCGATCGTCCGGGGGAAGCCATCCAGTATAAATCCCTTCTGGGAAGGATTCTTTAATCTATCCTTAATGATTCCGATCACGATCTCATCAGGGACTAAAGCTCCAGATCTCACATATCCTTCAGCCTTCTTGCCCAGCTCTGTCCCTTCCTTTATCGCCGCTCGTAATATATCACCGGTGGATATATGAGGGATATCATACTTGACAGAGAGCATATCCGCTTGAGTCCCCTTGCCGGAACCAGGCGGTCCTAATATGATCAATCTCACTTCAGCATCCTCCTTCGTAATCTTATAACCCTTCCCCTCAAATATAGGAGGTGGATTCCTCTCCCTTACCACTGACGTCCTTTCAAACGTCCCTTCTTCATAAATCCCTCGTAATGGCGCATCAAGAGATGTGATTCTATCTGCTTCATTGTATCCATTGCCACCCCTACAATGATTAGCAGAGAAGTTCCCCCAAAATAGAAGGTCGTGATCCCCGTGACCCTGATCATAATCTGAGGCAAGATGGCGATCGAAGCTAAGAAGATAGCTCCGGTTAAGGTTATACGGGATAGGGTTCTATCAAGATAATCCGCGGTTGTTTTCCCCGGTCTGATGCCGGGAATAAAGCCACCATACTTCTTCATATTATCGGCTACCTGTATCGGGTTGAAGGTAATAGCGGTATAGAAGTAGGTGAAGAAGATGATCAATGCACAATAGACCAGATTATACCAAACTCCACTTGGACTTAAGGCATTTCCCATCTGTTTGAAAAAACCCCAGCCCTCGGGGGCATACTGAGCTATCGTTCCCGGAATAGCTAGGAGGGATACCGCGAAGATGACCGGAATAACCCCAGCGTGATTCACTCTGAGAGGTATATAGGTGCTCTGTCCTCCGTAAACCTTTCGTCCCACCACTCTCTTAGCATAACGCACTGGGATCTGACGCTGACCTTGTTCAATTAGAACTACCGCGCCGATGACAATGACTGCGATAGCAAGGAAAGCTAAAACTGATACAGGACCGAAGTTAGTTCCATATAACTGAGCAGTTCGCTTTATCTCGAAGGGATAACGAGAGATGATGCTGGTAAAGATGATGAGCGATATCCCATTTCCGATCCCAGACTCGGTTATCCTCTCTCCTAACCACATCAGGAAGGCTACTCCAGCCGTTAGGGTCATTACCATAGTGATTGTAAAAACCCAGCCGGGATTAGCTACCGCTCCCATTCTCTCGACCCATATACTTAGACCAAAGGCTTGCAAGGCGCCAAAGAAGACCGCTCCATATCTGGTATATTGATTAATCTTACGACGTCCTTCCTCTCCCTCTTTGGCTAACTTCTCCAACTGAGGAATTACCACTTGGAGCAATTGCATGATAATCGAGGCGTTAATGTAAGGGATTATCCCCATAGCGAAAATCGTGAAGTTCTTAAATGCTCCTCCAGCAAAGAGGTCTATAAGGTCGAAGAGCCCCCCTCCTCCTTGCTGGAATAACTGAGATAGCTTAGTCGGATCGATCCCTGGAGTGGGAATATGAGCGCCAATACGATAAACGATCAATAGAGCTAAGGTAAAGAGTATTCTCCTCTTTAAATCGGGCACCTTGAAGGCATTAGCTAAAGCCTTTAACAAATTATATCACCTCGCGCTCCTAAAGAATTTACAAACTTGGATAATGCGATATAGCTAGCTTGTCGAGGACGCAGAAATTGGTTTATCTCACCCTCCCCTCAAGAGAGGAGGAAAATAGAGGGTAACCCCTTCCTACATCAATTTCGGACGATCAAAGTGGCTCGACTTTGATCAGGGATTCACTTACTTCTTTGAAGCGTCCTCCCGCAGCTTCGATCTTCTCCTTTGCAGCCTTGGAGAAGCGATGGGCTACCACAGTTAGAGCTTTCTCCAGTTTCCCATTCCCTAAAATCTTAACCCCATTGTTATTCTTAGTGATGAGGCCTCTCTGAAGGAGTAACTTGGGAGTGACAACGGTGTTCTCCGCAAAGGCGTTTAAGCTGCGAATATTCACTTCAGCATAATTTTTCTTATTAATATTTTTAAAACCTCTTTTGGGTGATCTCATATAAAGAGGTGTCTGTCCGCCCTCGAAACCTCGGCGAACCTTGGAGTGAGCCTTCTGTCCTTTCATCCCCCGACCTGCCGAGCCACCATGTCCAGAGCCATATCCTCGCCCTAACTTTTTTTTGCGTTTTCGCGATCCCTTAGGTGGTTTTAGTTCGTCGATTCTAATCATCTTAAATCAGGCACGGAGACCCCGACTGATTTTCTTTTCAATCAGTCGGGGAGGAAGTGCCTACCCTCCTCCCTACTAAAAGTAGTTGGTGTAACAAATGCCCTTGTGGTAGGGGAGGAAGTTGATCTTACCTCCTCCCCATAACAAGGTTTGGACACTAATATAAAGTGTCCCTCCACCTCACGGTGGGTTAGAGCCTCTTCGGAGCTGTTAGCAAAGGTTTTTAAGCTTACCACACTGTCCCTACCCCCAGGACTGTTTAATAGCAAGCCACAGAGCTTGGAACGAGAGGAGTATCCCAAGGTGTGTATGTGATCTCTCTCTGCTAACTTCTGCATCTTTCGGTGCCTCCTAGTCAACCAGGGCTTGGTCTCCCAAGCCCCTACTGATTTTTTAATCAGTAGGGGTAGTTGACTTCGCTTCTCCTTCACTAGACGATCTTGAGAGGGAGGGATCCTCCTCTATATTTAAAGAGGCTCGCTCAACCTCTAACAGATATTCCACTTCCTTGATCATCCCTCTTATAACTGGATTATCATCATGCCATACGACCTGATTTATCTTCCTTAATCCTAAGGCCTTAACAGTTCTTCTGTGCTTTGGTATCCTTCCTATTAGGCTCTTCTTCAGAGTTACTTTGAGTTTTTCAGTCACTTCTTCTCTCTCCCTCATTGCAGATCTCTCCATCTTTCTGCTATCCGACGATGTCCCTCCCCCCAAAGTTGGGCTTAACCAGAGGAGGAGGAATCCCCCTAAAAGGTAACTTTCGCAGAAAATCGGGGGGGGAAAATTCTCTCCTCAACCCCCTCTTATACAAATAGGATCAAGGTTAAAAAGTTACCTACATCAAGTTATTTCGCCTACTGATTTTCCTCTTACCCGAGCGACCTCCTCAGCCGTTCTAAGGGATCTTAACCCAGCTTCAGTGGCTCTAACTAGGTTTACCTGGTTAGAACTACCTAATGATTTAGTCAGTATATCCCTTATCCCAGCCATTTCCATAACGGCTCTCACCGGCCCACCGGCGATTACCCCTGTTCCTGAGGAGGCTGGTTTCAGTAGTACTTTCCCAGCGTGGAATTCCCCGATTACCGAATGGGGAATGGTAGCTCCTACTAGGGGAACGGTGAAGAGGTTCTTTCTACCATCCTCAACTCCCTTGCGAATAGCATCCGCAACTTCGTTCGCTTTACCGAAGCCGACTCCCACCCTACCGTTTCCATCCCCAACCACCACTAAGGCACTGAAACTAAACCTACGACCACCCTTGACGACCTTGGCTACCCGGTTTATATATACTACTTTCTCCTGTAGCTCTATTTCCTCTTCAGCATTATCCACACATCTTCCTCCTTTATCTAAAATTCGAGCCCTTTCTCCCTAGCCGATGAGGCTAAAGCAGCCACCCGACCGTGATATAGATTCCCTCCCCTATCAAAGACAACCTTTTTTATCCCCTTCTGGATAGCCCGCTCGGCTATTAGCTCTCCCGCCCTCTTGGCGGCGGTGATATTTCCTCCATAGCTTCCCCTCATATCCTTCTCCAAGGTTGAAGCCGCGGCAATCGTTCGTCCCAGATCGTCATCAATGACTTGAGCGTATATATGCTTGAGGCTTCTAAAGACAGCCAATCTAGGGATCCCCGCAGTTCCATGAATCTTTCCTCTTATCCTCTTATGTCTTCTTTTACTTCTATCTCTTCTGTTTTCCTTCTTTATCATTTTCCTTCACCCCATCCTCGTGGAAAATAGAAATTGGACGATTTAGCTGATTAGGAAGCCCATTTCTGTAATTAGGCTCCGGCTTTGCCAACCTTATGCCTGACCCTCTCACCGACGTATCTGATTCCACTGCCTTTATAGGGTTCGGGCTTCTTGATGTGCTTTATCTCGGAAGCGATCTCGCCCACTAACTGCTTATCTATCCCTTTAACTCGGAAATGGGTGGGATCGGTCACCTCGAAGGCTACCCCCTCGGGAGGCTCGATTTCAACTGGATGTGAAAAGCCAACCTGTAGAACCAATTTCGAACCTTGCATCTGAGCTCTATATCCTACTCCTCTGATCTCTAGATCCTTTTGGAAGCCATCGGTAACCCCCTTCACCATATTGGCGATGAGGCTACGAGTCAACCCATGTAAAGAGCGATGAAGGCGGTTATCGGTGGGGCGTCGAACCGAGATCTCCTTCTCATTGATATCGATGATCATATCCGAATGAAAAGTCCTTTTAATTTGGCCCTTTGGTCCCTTTACGGATAAAGCCTGCCCCTTTAACTTGACTTCTACTCCAGCAGGGATAGGGATTGGTTTCTTTCCAACCCTGGACATTGAAAAGCCCTCCTTTATTGGTAATTAGAACCTGACTTCGATGACTACACGATCCTTAACAATGCCGTTATAATCGTTGTCTTCAAAGCTTACAAAATCGATTTTTAAAAATTTAAATAGTTTCAAAAAATTTCAAAGTTTCGGTGTCTTAGTGGCTTCAATCCCGCCTCTCCGCTTCGGGAGAGATTTCGCTGACCGCCAAACTTGGGTTAGAAAATAGTATCCGATATGATTGATACCAATTACCCTACATAACAGAGAACCTCTCCCCCAACTCCCAAATGACGAGCTTGTTTGTCAGTCATTACTCCGCGAGAGGTCGAGAGGATCGCTATACCGAGGCCACCTATCACCTCCGGGATATTCTCTTTATTAGCATAGATTCTCAAGCCAGGTTTACTAACTCGCTTTAAGTTGACTATCACCCTGTCCCGGTCTGGTCCGTAATATTTAAGATAGACTCTAATTATACCTTGTCGCCCATCTATGATATTCTTAAAGTCCCTTATATAGCCCTCGTCTCTAAGGATTCTGGCTATCTCTCGCTTCAAATTGGAAGCAGGGACATCTACTCGATCATGCTTCTGCTGATTAGCATTTCTTATCCGCGTTAACATATCAGCGATCGGATCAGTTACATTGCTCATAAGCTACCCTGCCCGAATTTCGGTTTACCCGAAATGACAGCAAAAACGGGCTAACACCTCCTCTACCAACTCGATTTGATGACTCCAGGGATCTCGCCTCGACTGGCCAATTCTCTGAAACAGATTCGGCACATATCGAATTTGCGCATATATCCCCGAGGCCTGCCACATATCCGACAACGATTATACTTTCGAACCTTGAACTTAGATTCACGCTTGTGCTTCTCTACCAAGGCTTTCTTAGCCACTATCATTCCTCCCTTAAAAGGTAACTTTTTGCAGTCAATAGAACTCAAGTGTTCTGGTAACTTTTGCAGACAAAAATATATAAGGTTACCTTTTTATCTTCCAAAGGGCATTCCTAAAAGCTCCAAAAAGGCCCTTCCTTCCTCATCAGTATTAGCGGTAGTGACGATGGTTATATCCATCCCCCTGATCTTATCGACATCATCGTAATTGATCTCAGGGAAGATCAATTGCTCCCTGATCCCTATAGAATAATTTCCCCTCCCATCGAAGGAACGAGGGCTAGTCCCTCGGAAATCCCTGATCCGAGGTAAGGAGACGTTTAAGAGCTTATCCAAGAAGGCGAACATCCTCTCTCCTCGCAGGGTGACCCTACATCCCACCATCATTCCAGCCCTGATCTTGAAGTTGGCTATTGACTTCTTCGCCCTGGTGATAATAGGTTTCTGTCCACTTATCTGGGTGAGGCTTCTAACTGCTCCGTCCATAGCTTTAGCGTCCCTAGCCGCCTCCCCTACTCCCATATTTATAACCACCTTCTCCAGATGAGGCACCTGCCACCTATTCTTGTAGCCGAACCTCTTCCTCATCGCTGGTATTATTTCTTCCTCATATCTCTGCTTCAATCTATTCATATATCATACCTCTTAAAGAAAGGGGGTGATCGATTGACATCCTCGATCTTCCCTTATTTATCTGTCAAGTATCTCTCCGCATTTCTTACAGATCCGGACCTTATCTCCACTCTCTATAAAGTTTCTCTTAATCCTAGTAGGTTGGTTGCAAGAGGGACAGAAGATCATCACATTTGAGGCCGAGATAGCCGCCTCGCGCTCCTGAATTCCGCCCTGAGGAAACTTCTGCGATCTTCTGGCATGCTTCTTGACAAGATTTACACCTTGCACCAGTACCTTATTCTCTTGGGGATAGGCACGCAATACCTCGCCTCTTTTTCCCTTATTCTCCCCCGTGATAACTATAACGATATCACCTTTTTTAATATGGATCTTATTCCTCTTTATACTCTTATTACTCATAAATTCAGCTCCTCCCTCATCATTTCTTAAACAACCTCTGGGGCTAAGGAGATGATCTTCATAAACTTCTTCTCCCTCAACTCTCTAGCAACTGGTCCAAATATTCTAGTTCCTCGCGGATTCTTCAGCCTATCGATTAGCACCGCGGCGTTCTTGTCGAATCGAACGTAAGAGCCATCTGGTCTGCCCAGTTCCTTCCTAGTTCTTACCACTACCGCCATTACTATATCTCCCTTTTTGATTCCACTGCCAGGAGCAGCCTCTTTTACCGAGGCGACTATTGTATCGCCGATTCGAGCATAACGGCGCCTAGTGCCTCCCAGGACTTTTATGCACATAAGCTTCTTAGCCCCCGAATTGTCAGCCACATCCAAATATGTCTGCGCCTGAATCATTATCTCTAATCCTCCCTTTATAAGGAAACTTTTGCCGGCAATAAAACTCAAGATTAAAAAGTTTCCTTTACACCTATTCCGCTCGTTCGAGAATTTCAATTACAGCCCATCTCTTCTCCTTGCTCAAAGGTCTGGTCTCCCTTATCCTAACTTTATCTCCTATAAGACAGGAGTTATCCTTATCATGAGCTTTGAACTTAACAGTCTTTCTTAGGCTCTTTTTATATAGAGGATGCCTAAATCTCTGCTCTACCGCTACTACTATAGTTTTATCCATTTTATTGCTTACCACTACGCCTTCTCTAACCTTTCGCTTATTTAGTCCCATATATGCCCTGTGCACCTCCCTGCTTATATAGGGGGAGGGCTCCTCCCCTCTACCCCTCCTATATTATTTGTGAGTTGGCTTTGTGTTTCGCAAGCCACTTCTCTTGAAGTACGGTCTTGATCCGGGCGATCGTTCTCTTTACCTCTCTTATCCTTCGCACGTCGGTCATTTGTCCGCCCACTGACTGGAATCTTAGGTTGAATAGTTCTTGCTTATATCTGCCCAACTCCTCCCCGAGTTCCTGCTCGGTGAGCTCCCTTAGCTCCCTAGCCTTCCTCCTCGCCATTAATCACCACCCTCTCTCTTTATAAATCTGGTCTTTATGGGCAGTTTGTGGGAGGCTAACCTCATCGCCTCACGAGCTAATTCCTCGCTCACTCCACCGAGTTCGAAGAGAACTCTTCCAGGCTTTACTACCGCTACCCAGTACTCGGGGTTTCCTTTTCCCTTGCCCATTCGAGTCTCAGCGGGCTTGACAGTAACAGGTTTATCAGGGAAGATCTTTATCCAGATCTTGCCCCCCCTCCTTATATGGTGGCTCATAGCGATTCGGGCAGCCTCTATTTGACGGGCGGTCATCCAACAGGGCTCCAGAGCTTGCAATCCAAACTCGCCAAAAGCTATCTCGGTTCCTCCTTTAGCCACTCCCTTCATCCTTCCACGATGCACTTTACGATGTTTAGGTCTCCTAGGCATCAACATATTTTCTTCTCTCCTTCGCCAATCGAATATCGTTTCTCAGCTTAAAGGGAACTTTTTAACCTTATATATTTTTGTCTGCAAAAGTTACCAGAACACTTGAAGCTCTATTGCCGGCAAGAGTTCCCTTTATTTGGTTAGGATAGTCTCCTCTGCTTGATCTTCCTCGATCGTTGTCTTCTCTTCAGCCGAACTAGGCTCCTTCAATATCTCACCTTTGAATATCCATACTTTAACTCCGACAACTCCGCTATTAGTGTGGGCCGCCACTGAGGCGTAATCGATGTCTGCTCTTAAGGTATGAAGAGGGAGTCTTCCCTCCAGGTACCATTCGGTGTTAGCCATCTCTGCTCCTCCTAGACGACCACTTACCATTATTTTTATGCCCTCCGTTCCCTCGCGTAGCGCTCTAGTTATGGCTTGCTTCATCGCTCGGCGATAAGAAGCTCGACGTTCAAGTTGGCTAGCGACATTCTCCGCTACCAGGGTTGCATCGGTCTCTGGCTTAGGCACTTCCTGAACGTTCACTTGCACTTTCCTGTCGATCATATTTTGTATCTCTTGACGAAGTTTCTCTACCTCGGAGCCCTTTCTTCCTATAACAATCCCCGGTCTTGCCGAATAGACCGTTATCCTCACTTGGTTAGCAGCCCTCTCTATCAGGGTCTTCGATATGCCGGCATGATATAACTTTTTCTTAATATAGTTCCTTATCTTTATATCCTCATGGAGGAATTGGGAATATTCCTTCTCGGCATACCACTTCGCATCCCAATCTTTCACTATCCCCAGACGCAGGCCTATAGGATTAACCTTTTGTCCCATTAACTCACCTCCTTTTCTTTAAGAACTATGGTGATGTGACTAGATCTCTTTCTTATCCGAGCCGCCCTTCCTCTCGCTGTCGCCCGGTACCATTTCCGGGTAGGGCCTTGATCCACTACAGCTCGGCTTATATATAGATTATCCACGTTCATCTCGTGATTATTCTCGGCATTAGCTATTGCTGAGGAAAGCACCTTTTTCACTAAATATGCGGCCTTCTTTGGCGTGAACTCCAATATCGCTAGAGCCTCATTTACTCCCTTACCGCGTATTATATCTACTACCTCTCTAGCTTTTCTTGGAGAGATGCGCAGATATTTAGCCTTTGCTCTTGACTCCTTTATCTCTTCGTTGTTTGCCATCTTTCTTTCCCCTCTCACGTAATCCGATAATAGAGGGGGAGGAATCCTCCCCTAAAAGGTAACTTTTTGCAGGAAATAGAATTCACGGTTAAAAAGTTACCTTTTCTACCCCTCCTATTTTAATAGATGACCCTAGTTTTCCCTCTACGTTTCTACCTTTATGTTTCTACCTCAATGCTGTTGAACGCTCCGTATGGTGTCCATGTCCACGGAAGATCCTTGTCGGGGCGAACTCGCCTAACTTATGCCCTACCATATTCTCAGTGATATATATCGGGATATGCTGTCTGCCATTATGGACTGCGATAGTATGACCGACCATCTGAGGGAAGATGGTAGAGCGACGTGACCAGGTCTTGATGACTCTCTTATCTCCGGAAGCGTTCATCTCCTCGATCTTCTTGAGCAACTTGGAATCTACATAAGGTCCCTTCTTCAGAGATCTTGACATATCTAATTCCTCCTTCTAACGATGAGTTTATCCGAAGACTTTCTCTTTCTGGTCTTGTATCCCAGGGTAGGTTTGCCCCAAGGGGTCAGGGGTCCACTTCTCCCGATTGGAGCCTTGCCCTCTCCCCCTCCATGGGGATGATCGTGGGGATTCATTGCCGCTCCTCTGACATGAGGTCTCTTTCCCAGCCAGCGATTACGTCCAGCCTTGCCCAGGGAGATGTTACTATGATCTATATTTCCCACTTGTCCGATGGTCGCTGAACAGTTTAGATGTATGAGTCGAACCTCTCCCGAGGGTAGTTGGATGTGTCCATAGTCGCCCTCCTTAGCTACTATGCGGGCGGCAGTTCCTGCGGAGCGAACTAGCTGCCCGCCCTTGCCCCTCTCTAATTCGACATTGTGAATCTCTATCCCCAGCGGGATTCTCCGGAGGGGAAGGGCATTCCCTGGCCTGATGGGGGCCTCGGGACCTGATATGATGGTGTCCCCTATTTTTATCCCCAGGGGAGCGATGATGTATCTCTTCTCTCCATCCACATACATCAGCAGAGCGATCCGCGCCGATCGGTTGGGATCGTATTCGATCGAGGCTACCTTGGCCGGGATCCCCGTTTTATCCCGTTTGAAATCGATTATTCGATATCTTCTCTTATGTCCACCACCTTGATACCTCGCGGTTGTCCTTCCTCTTGAGTTTCTCCCCCCTGATTTAGTCAGGGGAGCGAGGAGGCTCTTCTCCGGCTGAGAGGTGGTTATCTCCTCGAAGGTCGATACGGACATAAACCTTCTACCAGGCGAGGTAGGTCTGAATTTCTTGATAGGCATTTTATCCTCTCCCTTTGCTTATTCTAATTCCTCGATTATTTCTCCCCGGTGGAGGATGACGATCGCCTTCTTCCAGGAGGAGATTCGCCCTTGATAAACCCCTAGGCGCTTCTTCTTCCCCTTCCTATTGGCGACATTGACTTGGCGCACGCTTACCTTGAATATCTCCTCTATTGCCTCTTTTATTTGGGTTTTGGTAGCTTGAGGAGCGACTTTAAAGGTGTAGATATTATCTTCCTTTAATCGGGTTGATTTCTCTGATAATATCGGTTTTATTATTATATCTACTGAATCTTCAAGCACTTCTTCTAACCCCCTATATTTTGAGTTGATCCGAGAGGCGTTTCATTATCTTCTCTAAGGCCTCTTGGACGATTATAACTTTGGGATGTCGCACTATATCATATACAGATAACCCGTCCCACCTGATCACCTTGATTCCCTTGATATTGCGAGCGCACTTTGTGATGTTCTCATCCTTCTCCGAGGTCACTATAAGTGGTTTATCTCCAGCAGATAGATTCTTGAGGACGTTTACCATCCACTTTGTTTGAGGAATCTCAACTCTCAATTCATCTATGACTATCATCTCTCCCGCATCTATTTTAGCGGTCAGGGCTGATCTTAAAGCTAATCGGCGAACCTTCTTGGGTAGGGAGTAGCTGTATTTTCTGGGTTTTGGGCCAAAGGTTACGCCTCCTCCCGGCCAGAGGGGTGATCTTATCGACCCTTGACGAGCTCGTCCGGTTCCCTTCTGCCTCCAGGGTTTGCGACCTCCACCTCGAACCTCGCTTCTCGTCTTCGTCGAGGCTGTTCCTTTTCTTCTCCTTGCCATTTGCCAAGTTATGGCGGAATATACCACGTCGGTATTAACCTCTTCAACGAGTAGCGAATCATCGATCTCAATCTCGCCAACTTCTTTTCCCTCAACATCATATACGATTGTCTTTGCCATCGCAGGTTCTCCTTATTTTTTGATGAGTAGTAGTCCTCCGTTAGCTCCTGGGACCGCTCCTCTGACGAGTAGGAGGTTGTTGGCAGGATCAACCTTTATAACCTCTAATCCTTGCACTGTTACCTTCTTTCCTCCCATTCGTCCTCCCATCCGCATCCCCTTGAAGACTCGCGAGGGCGAGGATGAGGCGCCAATGGAGCCAGGTCGGCGGTGTCTCGTTGAACCATGGGAGGCGGGGCCCCCTCGAAAGTTATGTCTTTTTACCACTCCAGCGAATCCCTTGCCTTTCGATCTTCCAGTTATACAAACTTTATCTCCAATCTGGAAGATATCGACCTTGAGTTCTTGACCCAGCCCATAATCGTCTAGGTTGTCAACTCGAATATCCCGCAGATATTTTTGAGGCTTCACCTTGGCTCGAGCAAAGTGGCCTTTCATAGGCTCGTTGGTGCGCCGAGGCTTCCTTTCCTCAAATCCTATTTGGATCGCTTGAACCTTTCCTCGCTCGTTCCTCCTCTTATCAACAACATAACAGGGCCCAGCCTCTATAACAGTTACGGGGACTGGATTACCATCTTCGGCGAATATCTGTGTCATACCAACTTTTTTACCTAAAAGTCCCAGTGCCATAATAAAACACTCTCCTCTTTCTATTAAGGGATATACCTCTCCCCTCAATCCACTCTTAAAAGGTAACTTTTTGCAGGAAATAGAACTCACACGGTTAAAAAGTTACTTTTTTCTGCTTTCCGAAGGGGGAGGAATCATCCCTTCTATTATAGGTATGGCTTGCATCCTTATAATTTGATCTCGATGTCAACCCCAGCGGGCAGATCTAATTTCACCAGAGCATCAACAGTTCTAGGTGTAGGATCGAAGATATCCACTAATCTCTTGTGGGAACGGATCTCGAACTGCTCTCTCGAATCCTTGTCAATAAATGGAGACCTTAGGACGCAATATTTACTGGTCTCTGTGGGTAAGGGTATCGGACCAGATACTCGAGCTCCTGTCCTCCTCGCGGTCTCGACGATTCTGCTGGCTGATTGATCTAAAACTCTATGATCGTAAGCTTTAAGACGGATCCTGATCTTTTGTCTAGCCAGATTCATCTCTCCCTTCCATTTAGAGAGGAGGAATCCTCCCCTCCTATTTTATTTGTTTTCTCACTCGATGATTTCGGCGACAACACCAGCCCCAACCGTGTGTCCTCCCTCTCT
>CAZSTA010000006.1:0-35572 GCA_964609495.1 uncultured bacterium
CATCTAAAACGAGCCCATCTTGGGGAAGATACCTCTCTATAAATTGGAGGTGGAGGTAATATTTCAGCCTTCCAAAGGGAGAATTTTCGAATCGTTCCCACTCCTCGATACCCGCCTGATTATAGTGTTCTGCAACTTTTTGAGGATCATATGTCATAGCTCTAAATTCTCCTATGAAACTACTCTCATCGCTCTACTTCACCTTGCTAACATCACTAATAAGAGGGTCATACCAGCGCTGATCAGAGCGGTTATAATATAAGGCCATATCCGAAACACCTTATAATCAGCAGAGATATTTCTATCTATGCTAAAGGCTATCTTCTTAATCTCCTCCGTGGTCATATTAACTAGTAGGACTCCATCTACATTATAAGCTAGATAGTATTCTAAAAGTTGGCGACGAGTCGCGGTATTGGAGATGTTAGGTGCTTTGTAACCAGTCTTTACATCTACCACGTAGATCCTATTCCCCTTTGTGACTAAAGCATCAGCTCGAACGAAGTTCGTCTCTGGTCTCCCATCGACTAAGGTCACTACTTGAGCGGTTTTCTGAGTATCTAATACCTCGTAGCCTCTATCGGTCAAGAAGGATATAGCCCTACTCTCCGCCCTCCTAGCCTTCCGAAATCTATCGTTCAGAGAATAACGCTCTTCTTCCTGCTTTACTTTGAAATATATTATTACCCCTATAGCTATGATGAGCAGGATAAATATTGGTAAAATTAAAAGAATCGCTACTCCTAACATAGAAAAAACAACTCCCAACTTCAAGTATATCGGAGACTAGAGGCTTTCTTTTAATTTCATACAACATTCTGCAAAGTGTGAAGCATTTGGTCAGATGAAAGGAGTTTCCAAACTGGTGTAGATGACATACCACATACGGGAGATCTGCTATTCTTTCGGCTGTAACGATTCAAGCACAGTTTCAATCCCTTGACTTCTGAAGTAGCTATTCAATGCGCTGAGATATTTCCCGAACTCTGATCTCATGATTTGGACTGTTGGATCAATATTCGCATAATATTCTTTTGCTGCCTTGTTAGTTTCATCAACCCTTTTATTAATAGTCGCATCATCGTCTGATATAAAGGCCCCTCTCTCCTCAATGAGAGCAAGTTTGAATTTACTAAAATGCTGCTTGAAGATTTGACGGAATTCCACCGCAGATTGGACAAAGCGTCCTGCAGTTCTGATAATCTGATCACTATCAGAGAAATAAAGTAGGAGTCTGTGATAGTCAATATATATTTTATTAAATAAGCGCTCCATAGAAACTTGATATCCATATAATGACTCGCTTAGGTCTCGATAAGGTATATCTCCAAATCTAATAGTCAGTTTCTCACCTAAAAGAGTTAAACAATCTTCAAAGAAGCGAAGTAGTGCTACATTTTTTTGCTCTTGAAGCTTTGTTTGGTGTTCTATCAGTATTTGGAGAGCTGCTTTAAGTCGCTCGACTTCGGATGTGTACTGTATGCGGATCTTCTCAATTTTGTCAGTAATTTCCTCAATGTCTTCCTTTGTCGCTAAGTTTCGACCTTTTTCTTTTAGGTATGAAGGTAGATAGATCTTTATAAAGATAAAAACTAGTCCAATAGCGAGCAGTGTCACTATCTCGATGATGAGATTTATTATTTCCATTCTTCCCCCCGTTGATATGCTGATTAACTTAACATAACCGAACTACTTCGTATGTCTAATAAGTCCATCAATTACGGTAACTACGCTCACTTATCGGTATAAGAGGAAAAAATCTCTTTAAGTCTTTACTTCGTAATGAGCCTCCTCGACCACCCTCTCAATCTCCTCCGACCAATCTATCACCTCTCTCGTTGCTTCCCCTTTAGATAGATAGATGAAGAATTCTATATTTCCTGCTGGTCCCATTAAGGGGGAATAGGTGATCCCTCGAACGGATAAATTTAGCTCATAAGCCGCGCTTATAACCTCTTGAAGCACCTCTTTATGAAGTTCAGGGTCTCTCACTACCCCACCTTTACCGACCTTCCCCTTTCCTACCTCGAACTGCGGTTTTATCAGGGCGACGATCTCTCCTTCATCCTTTAGGATATCTCCGACCGCAGGGAATACCTTCGCCAGGGAAATAAACGCTACATCTAATGTTGCCAGATCGATCTCCTCAGATATAATATCGTGGTTTATATATCGGACATTAGTCCGATCTACTACGATCACTCGGGGATCCTGCTGAAGCGACCAAGCCAACTGCCCATATCCAACATCGACCGCGTAAATCCGCTTAGCCCCTCTCTGGAGGAGACAATCGGTGAAGCCACCAGTCGATGCCCCAGCATCCATAACGATCTTGTCCCCAATCTCGATCTCGAATACATCTAAAGCCCTCTCGAGCTTAACGCCTCCCCGACTAACATAGGGAAAAGATTTGTCCTTAACTATTATCTCAGAATCTATAGGCACTTTAGTCCCTGCTTTATCTATCCTCTGTCCGTCAACATAAACGATCCCAGCCATTATCGCCCCTTGAGCTTGAGATCGGCTGGGAAATAGCCTCTCTTCGACTAAAAGTATATCTAAACGGATCTTTTCCCGTTTACTCATGACAACTAATCGTTATTCTCGACCTCATAAAGAGAGCGCATATCCAGGACCTTAAGCTCTGCTCCTCCCTCTTTTGATTTAAGTAGAAGTTGGATCTTCTGCTCTGCCCTATCCAACTTCTGGGAACACAGGTGAGAAAGACGAATTCCCTCCTCGAACTTCTCTAACAATTCCTCTAAGGAAAGCTCATCGCTTTCCAGATCGGATACTATCTCTTCTAACTTCTTCATCGCCTCTTCAAAGGATAGCTCTTCTTTATGACTCATATTATTCTTCCCTCTCTTAAGTCAGCCTTCTCTCTTCTTCATTATCTGCAATTCAACTGCCGACACGGAAGCTGGTGGGAACTCCCAAATTCCCTCCATCGGTAGAGGGTGTTCTACAGGAGCGAGGAGATCGGGGGATGTCTCCATAATCTCGAACTCAGGATCAGTGGCGATCTCAAATATATAACCAGATTTAATCATCATATCCTCTACCGCCAGTCGAGCCTTAACCGAATGCGTGCGGTCGGTATTAACCACGTGCAGATAAATACAATCATCAGTCCGACTAGCGGTTATATCGAGTTCTTCAGGCGCTATTGAGATACTGACCGCTTCTCTTCCAATGTGCTGGCGAAAAAGCGCCATAACTCGAGCTACCGGCATCATAAAAGCCTTATAACGACCTCGGGGGGTGGGAATCATAATTGCATTAACCATCCATCTATTACCACAAAAATCAGCTAGGGTTGCGATCTTGAGGATATCCCCGTTCCTTGTATGAACATTCAGGACTCTAGCATTGGCAACGCCAGCCGCCCAGGTTGAAAGTAGCTCACACCGATTGCGGCCAGGGAGGGCGAAGTGGCTTTCGGTAAGAGCAAGAGTGACATCATAGCCAGCGATCTCCTCCCGCATCTGCTGGATCCTAATCTCGGTTGACTTGAACGCGTTCATTAAGTGGTGCCAAGTTAATTCGGGATCTCTTCGATACTCAGTATCTTTAAGGGGAGAATTGTCAAGACCCGAATTGAAGTGATGATGAAAAGCTATATATTGCAATTCTTCTCCCGCGACCTCAAGCATCCTCCTAGCCCACCCATTATCGCCCCAGGCGATCAATTCGATATTCGGATCCGCCTTGTGCATCGCTTGAGCGAAAGCAAGCGTTCGCCTCGCGGCAGTTTCGTAATCAAACCCTTCTGGATCATACGAGGTCTCATTACCGATCTGCCAGAGACGGACATCAAGCGGTTTCTCCGCCCCGTTCTTCTTCCTTGCCGTGTTTCCCGGATTATCACAGTAATCCACCCACTCTGCCGCTTCCTCCGGGCTAGCTGATCGAACACCACCCTTGAGAGGATGAGCCCATCTCTTCCTTCCGTCCGACTCGAAGTTGACCGCGATCAAAGGATCCGCACCTACCTGACGACAGAAATCGATGAACTCGTGCGTTCCCACCTGGTTGGTCTCGACCCCACCCCAGCAGAGATTGAGCATCGGTTTTCGCCGATCTCTCGGACCAACCGCTTCCTTCCACCGATAATAGGAACTGAAGCATCCTCCCGGCCATCGAATGAGGGTGGGCGATAGTTTACGCGTTACCTCTATAACATCTTCACGCCAGCAGTCTCGCTCAAAATCCCAAGCCGCTTCCACAGAGCTATCGGTGTTGCCTAGTGGTTCCATAAATTGCATAAATAGATAAGGCGACAAGCTGAACTTTGGTTGCGGATCAACGCTTAAAATTCTATCCATCAATTTTACCTTTCATTACTTAACCTGAGTGGCGCATAAAAGTTCAGATTATCCTTTCAAACCGGTCATATGGATCCCCTCTACGATCTTACCCTGGGCTATCCAGAAGAAGATGAGAGGAGGAATCGTAGCTAGGGTAGCTCCAGCCATTGTTATTCCATAATATATTCCATATCTATTCAGGAATTTAAGCAAAGCTATGGGAAGAGTCTGCATATCAACAGAATCTAAGACGATATAGGGCCAGAGGAAACTGTTCCAACTGCCTAGAAAAGTCATTATTCCCAAAGTCGCGATCGCAGGTTTAGCTAGAGGAAGCACGATTTTATAGAATATCTTAAACTTACTGCAACCATCTATCCTCGCCGCATCCTCCAATTCCCTCGGAACCGTTAAGAAAAACTGTCTAAGAAGGAAAACCCCAAATACCCCTCCTAGTCCGGGGATGATCACTGCGTAGTATGTGTTTAACAAACCAAGGCGATGAAAGATCAAATAGACTGGGATCAGTGTTATCTCTCCCGGAACGATGAGCGCGGCGATCACCAAGAAGAAGAGCAGATCCCTACCTTTAAACTCCAAACGAGCGAAGGCATAAGCGGCCAGCGAATCAATAGTTAAGACGAGCGCTGTAAATACTGAAGCTACAAATAGACTATTGAAAAACGAACGGACCAGATTAACCTTCCTCAATTTGAATATGACCTCATAATAGTTATCGAGCGTGAATTCTTTAGGAATAAGCCGCGGGGGAATCGCTATCGTATCCATCTCCGGCTTAAACGAAGTTGAGATCGCCCATAGTATCGGAAAAAGCCAGAATAATGAAAATACCGAGAGTAAAACATAATATAGGATCTTCTCAGTTCGTTGCCATCTCTTTCTATACATCTCTTATCTCCCACCCATTCTATTAATAAGCCTTTCCTCCCTTAAGCACCTTAAACTGAATATAGGTAAAGAAGAGTATAACTGCAAATAGAATCCAAGCGATTGCCGAGGCGTAACCCATCCGGAAGTAGCGAAATGCATTATCATACAAATACATTATAACTGACCGGGTAGTATTAGCCGGGCCTCCATTAGTCAGAACGAGTATCAATCCAAATACCTTGAAAGCTCCAACGATCGTCATTACGGAGACGAACAACAACACCGGCCTCAAAGAAGGAAAAGTGATCCGAGTAAATTTAGCCCACCTGCCCGCTCCATCTATATCCGCGGCCTCATATAACTGTCTGGGAATTTCCTTCAATCCAGCTAAGAACAGGATCATATTCCATCCGCTTCCCCACGCGGCGACGATTACAATGGCTAACATCGCCCAACCTGGCAATCTCAACCACTGCTGTTTAGGTAATCCTAGTCGATAGAGATAATAGTTCAAAATGCCGTAAGTCGGATTTAAAATCCACAGCCAGATAATACTTGTTGCAGAAATGGCGATCACCAAAGGAGAGGCATAAACACCCCGATAGACCCTCACTCCTTTCACGTCTTCCTTCAAGATCAGCGCCACAAAGAGGGGAAGAATTATGAACAGTGGAACACCAAGAGTTATATATAAGGAGGTATTCTTACATGTCTGCCAGAATAGATCGTCTTTTGTAAGAAGTTCCTTATAATTAGCAAGACCTATAAAGTTTTTACTCCCCAGTATATCCCAATCGGTAAAGCTGATGTAGAATCCCTGAAGGACCGGCCAAACGAGAAAGATTATGAAGAAGAAGCCGAAGGGGAGAAGGTAGAGATAGGGATAAAGTGGGTTGTTTTCATTTAATAGGAGATATCTTGAACGTTTGCGAATCATATTAGTTTGTCTCATTAGGAGCATCTCCTTTTCTCAGAACTGCCGATAATCATCAAGTCCGAGAACCTTATGATCAGGGAGTTGAGGGTAAGCCAAACTTGACACTTGGCTTACCCTACCATTATCTCCTACTACTCTCTTGCTATGATCTCGTTTGCTTTCTGCTCTGCTTCCGCTAAGATCCCATCGATATCAGAATCCGGAGCCAACATTATCTTCTCCAGCGAGGGAACGAGAATACTTGTCTCGATCTCCAGATATCGGGGATTATGTGGATAGAAGGCGGCATAAGGAAGCTGAGGAACCCAGGCTTTCCTTAAGTAAGGAACGACTCCCATAGCCTCAGCGAACCCTTGAGATGCCCGAACCTTGTTATTCGCGGGCACCTGACCGGCATAAGCCCAATCCAGACTGTGATCTGAGAGCCACTTAGCTAGCACCAACGAAGCTTCTCTCTTCTCTGGCTCTGGCTTCGGCTTATTCAATAGAGCGAATTGGTGGCTCTGAGACCAAACAGCTTGGTGCTCCTCATCCAGATATGGGCATGGAGCTACATCGAGATACTCTCTGGCCTCACTCTTTTCATCGAGGAAAAAGTAGGTCAAAGACCATGGGCCATCTAGCCACATCGCGATCTGGTTGGTCCTCATCGCATCCCACTCTACACCAGTGGGATTGAACTCAAATTTCCCGGCTCGGAGGAATTTGATCGCTTCCTTCCCAGCCTCGCTATTGAACGCCACCTCCGTTCCATCCTCGGTGAAGAGGCTTCCTTCTCTCTGCTTAAGAAGCTCGAACCACCACCAGACGAACAACCAGGGACCAGAGTCGTAGAATGCTGCTCCGATTTGTCCTCCCTCGATGATAGGGCCGCCTTTCGTCATCTTTCCTGCATATTCGACATACTCATCCCAAGTCTTCGCCGGGGAGTCAGGATCAAGTCCAGCATCGCTGTAAAGTTTTCTGTTGTAATACAGAGCTAGTGCATGGATATCTAGAGGAATTGTATAGCGAGCTCCTTTATAGGAACTGAATCCCCATACGGGGGCGAAGATATCCTCTCCCTTGACTCCAACCTCGGCTAACTCCTCGTCCGTAATAGGAGAGATAACGTCCTTATCGGCATAAGAAGCTACGTAGGATGAGCGAAGCAGAGTTATATCCGGTCCCGTCCCGCTCAGAGTCGAGATGATGATCTTCTGTTCATAATCCTCAACTCCTTGGACGGATTCGACATCGATATCCGGATTCTCCACCACGAATTTATCGAATACTATGTTATCCATTATCGCCCCATCAACATTCCCAAGCACCGTCCAGTAAACGATCTTAACCTTCTTGGCTGCCAGAGCTGAGCCAGGCATTAGGCCAAGTGCAAGAGCAAAAAGAACCCCTAATATGATGATCTTAGTTTTCATTTAATTTCCTCCTTTTAATAAATTTTGATTTCGACTGCCTAAGACGACTTATTTTTACTCTCTATCACCTCCCTTGATGTTCGATCAGAGCTCGGCTACCTCGATCCCTATCGAGACCGGCTTGCGATACTCGAAAGCCTGACCATCAGCCATTACGTAAGCTTTAGCGATATAGTTGTGATATTTTTAGATTATAACTACTTAATCCTTATACATTCTGCTTACTTCGAGATTTTCAAGTAGGGATAAAGGTTACCTAATAAATTAGCATAAGCTCCATAGTGAAAAAATCTCGAAATGCGAGATTTTTTATCTCATATTTCGAGACAATTATACCATAGAATAGAGATGAGGTCAAGGGATTTCTAAGGATACGACATATCTACCTTCATCATAAGCATATTTAAAGATTTTTGTTTCCAATACTAATGAATCGAAAAAAGCCGCTAGGGCAACTTACTCCCCCTCTCTACTTTATCAACAACACTTACTATTTCCCCATCTTCGATCAAATTGAGTATATGATCGCCACTCTCGATTTGCTCGATAGAACTTATCAACTTGCGTTCTGGTAACTTGAAACATAAGCTGTAGCCCCGACTCAGAATGGATAGAGGACTCAAAGCCTCCAATTTGCCTATTAGAGATTGAAAATCCCTTCTCTTAAAAGCGATCTTGTATTGTGGCGTTGAGATCATAGATGATGTCGTCTCATCGAGCTGTTGACGAAGCTGATCCAAACGAGCTTGAGACTTCCAGTATACCTTATCTGAGATCACACTTCTCAGATGCTCTCGCTTGCGTTTCAGCATCCGTAACCCCGCAGATTCTAATCTCAGCCTTAATTCTGCAATCCTGGTCTCTAACTCCGCCTTCTCAGGGATAGCAAGAGAAGCCGCAGCTGAGGGAGTAGGAGCACGCTTATCCGCAACGAAATCCGCTATCGTAAAATCAGTCTCATGGCCAACCGCGGAGATTATCGGGATTCGAGAGGTGAAGATAGCCCTGGCTAGGATCTCCTCATTGAAAGCCCATAGATCCTCTATGGATCCTCCCCCGCGCCCAACGATTATGAGATCCACCTCCGTATAATTATTAAGCATACGGATCGCCTCGGCGATCTCCTGGGCGGCTCCCTCCCCCTGAACCATAACTGGAACAAGGATCAATTGGATATTAGGAAAGCGTCTAGTGATTATCTCGACGATATCTCGGATGGCAGCTCCGGTGAGTGAGGTTACTATCCCTATCTTCTCGGGAAGGAAAGGAAGGGCGAGTTTGCGCTCCTCGGCGAAGAGACCCTCCTCCTCCAATCTCTGCTTTAACTTCTCAAAAGCTAGATAAAGAGCTCCTCTGCCGAGGGTCTGTATATCCTGGACGTATAGCTGGTATCTTCCTCCTTTCTCATATACGCTTACATATCCATAAGCCATTACCTCGGCTCCATCCCCTGGAACGAAATGCAAATATTGGGCTTGGTTGCGAAACATAATACAAGGGATAGAACTTTCGGAATCCCTTAGAGTGAAATAAATATGTCCAGAGCGAGGAATACTGAGATTCGATATCTCCCCTTTAACCCAAAGACCACTTAAGTTAGCATCGTCCTCCAGCAAATACCTAAGATACCGAGTTAGCTCCCCTACCGAGAAAAGATGAGGGCCATCCACTTCGCTTATCGCCTTCCTTTGGCAGTCTTTCTTATCTGTTCCCGCAGCTCATCTAATTTAAGTAATATATTCCCTAAGATTCCATTGACAAATCTTCCCGACTCAGCGGTGCTATACTTCTTAGCTAATTCCACTGCCTCATTTATGGAGACGCTGGCGGGGATATCATCCAAAAATATCATCTCGTAGGTAGCTATTCTGATTATAGAGCGATCTACATTGGCCATTCGATCTAAGCTCCAATTCTCCGCGAAACGGTTTATTATATCGTCTATCTCTTCATGGTGAGCGATGGTTCCTCTGGAGATGAGTTCAGCGAAGCCCCGAACTTCCTTTCGAGGAATCAGATCCTCAAAGAGCATAAGTAATGCGTCATCGATAGGAGTTTCCACCATATCGTTTTGAAATAGAGCTTTTAAAGCGATCTCCCGGCCTTCCCTCCTCAAAGTCAAGGGCGATCACCTCAAGACATATGATCTTAACAAAGAGCAGAATCTAATCCTCAGTTTTTGCTTTAAACCTCACATTCGATGCGATCCTGGTCACCGATATATTTATTGTATCCACCTCTATACCTACATAGCTTCGGATATAATCTCGAATCATAGTCTGGATTTGAACTGAATTCTGCTGAATATCTGTATCGGGATAGACGGAAAGGGTTAAATTAACATCGATCTTATCCTTATCGCCTAGAAAGACCTCTGGTTTGATATCGGTTACTCCCTCCAACTTCTGAGTAGCCTTCTTAATCAGGTTCTCCAGAGCGGCTAAAGTGACGCGAACCTCTCCCAGCTCAGAGGATTGCACCACCGTCAAATTCTGCTTCCCTCGGAAGAAGAAAGCCCCGATCAGATAGATACTACCGATTAGGAACATAAGGGATATAACTCCGACCAAGAAGCGAGGAAGAAGGGATGATAATCTGTAAAAGATATCCCCTAATTCGACGATCCCCAGAGAAAATAACAACCCAATTAGAGATATTATAGAAAATAATATTAATACTGCGGCTAGGATTATCCTACCAGCATCTGCCTTCATCTTCATAAGAAATTAGTCGGCGGAAACCCCTACCTTTGTGGTAGGGGAGGAACCGACCCCACCTCCTCCCCTTTGAACACTAATATAAAGTGTTCCTCCAATTACTCTGGAGTTAGAGCCTCATCGGGGGGTTAAGAGGGGTTTTTAAGCCTGACAGCACTGTTCCTACCTCACAGAACTGTTTAACCATCGAGCCATAGAGCTGCAAGCTTGAGGAGCACTCGCAGGTATGTATGTATCTCACCCTCTTAACTACTGCTAGCAAACACTAGCCCCCTAGTCAACATAGGCTTGATCTCTCAAGCCTCGCCCTTTATGGACGGGGTCATTGACACCGATCTTATGCTCTCCATACTCACTTTCAGATAATTACTCCGGCAAACTCTTATCTATATCCTCCTCAGGAAGATGCACTCCCTGGATATAGATGTTGACTACTACAACTTTTAGATCCGTCATAGCTTCGATCGATTCCTTCACCGCCTCTTGAACTTGCCAAGCAACATTGGGAATCTGATACCCATATTCGACGATGAGGAAGAGATCAGCGATAACTTCCCCCTTATCCACCTCTACCTTAACTCCTCGAGTGACAACATTCTTACCGCTCAACATCCCAGCGATACCCTCAACGATTCCTCCCCCCATCTCCGCTACCCCCTCGATCCCCGCCGAGGCTAGACCAGCCAGAGTAGCGATGGTCTCGTTAGCTATTCTTATCGTTCCCAACTCGTTCTCTATAATAGCAGGCGTTCTACCTCACCCCTGAAACTCGAAGGAGAAACCTTTTCCTCCCTTACAGCCTCTCAATTTCTCCAAGAGTCGATTCATATCCTCGGGTGGAGGGGCGATGAATTCCAGATATTCTCCGGTAATAGGATGAGTGAATCCTAAACTATAGGCGTGCAAAGCCTGTCTTTCAAAGCCTAAATTATCCTTCCGCCGTCCATAGACAGGATCACCGACTAAAGGATGGTGAATATAAGCCAGATGAACACGAATCTGATGGGTACGTCCTGTCTCCAAGCGGATATTTAGAAGAGAGTGTCTTCGGAATCGCTCGTTCACCTCGTAATGAGTTACTGCCTCTCTTCCCTTCAGTTCATCCACCGCCATCTTCTTTCTATCCTTGCGATGGCGACCGATCGGAAGTTCAATAGTTCCCCTCTCCTCCTTAAACACGCCATGGACTAAGGCTAGATATACCTTCTTGACTTCTCGAAGATGAAATTGTCGGGCTAAGTCAAGATGCGCCTTATCGGTCTTAGCTACCACTAAAGCCCCAGTAGTATCCTTATCCAACCGATGCACTATACCCAGTCTTAAAACCCCGTTGATCTGGGAAAGGTGATCACAATACCCCAATAGAGCGTTGACCAAAGTGCCTCTACATATATCCCCCACGGGGTGAACTATCATCCCCGCTCCCTTATTTATCACGATCAGATCTTCATCCTCATATAGCACCTCAAGAGGGATATCCTCCGCCTCCAGAGAAAGTTCTTTAGGTTCAGGTAAGACAAGTTCGACTAATTCGTCGAGCTTAACTTTGTAACTGGGTTTCTCCCTCCTTCCCGAGACCCTTACCGCTCCCTCCGATATCAGCCTCTTAACATAGGAGCGGGATAGATCTGGTGGCTGTCCAGCTAAGAATATGTCTAATCTATCGCCCGCGTTCTCCTCGGTAACGATATAATTTAATACCTCATCCATCACAATCTCAGCCCAGAAATCACTAAACGAGACCTATAACGCATACCGAACAGCTTGAGCAACCCAAAGCAACCTAAAGCGGTCGCTATACATACTATTTGAGCTAGAGTAAGGGAATAAAATATCCTTGGATTGTCTCTATATATCTCCACGATGAACCTCATTATCGAGTAGATAATCCCGAAAAGGAGAAATAGAAATCCATCGTATTTCTTATACTTTCTAGCAAATAATAGTATCCCCAATATTATTAGCGCTCCGAAAGAGGCGTAGAGTTGGGTAGGATGAAGTGGTGATTGGCTTAACCCAGCAGAGGTATTGGGAGGAAAGGTTACCCCCCAAGCCACTTCTGTTGGATATCCGTAGCAACAGCCATTTAAGAAGCAACCTATCCTACCTATAGCCAACCCTAAAGCTATGCAAGGAGCTGTTATATCAGCTAATTTCCAGAAGGACAGCTTGGAGATAAGGGTATAGATTATACCTCCCAGCACGCCTCCTAACAACGCTCCAAAGAACGATAGACCACTTATCCTTTGAGGTTTAAATAGATTCAAAGGTGCCTCGAGAAAGGTATCAGGCTCGTTAGCCAAGGCGTAAATTAGACGAGCAAAGATTATCCCTCCGATCAGAATATAAAGCGCTAAGTCTATTATCTGCTCGCTATCAACTCCCTCTCGAGATCCTAAAATTACCGCTAGAACGGTTCCCACTATAAAGGCTAAAGCCATCGTAACACCATAGGAATATATGGGAAAGGAACCTATCTTAAACAAAATGGGGTGCATAAATTTATCTCCTTTCTTCGCCTTGCTCTTCTAGGTTCTTAGAAGATTCGAACATCGAGATGAATAATAGAATCACAACTCCGCTGACGATCGCGGCATCAGCTAGGTTGAATACTGGCCATATCCCAAAATCAAAGAAATCAACTACTTTCCCCAGATGTATCCGATCTATTAAATTACCGATTGCCCCTCCGGCTACTAAGGCTAAAGCTGTATAAACCCAGCCGGTACTTCGGGGTATATGTCGCCAGTAGAAGAAGATCAGAGCTATGGTCAAGAAACTAACGATGATGAATAACATAGTCTGATTTTGCAGTAATCCGAAAGCCGCTCCGGAGTTCTCCACATGAGTTATGCGAAAAATCCCCCTTATAATCGGGATAGAAGTATTGAGGGGAATATTAACTCGGATATAAAGCTTACTTAATTGATCGATAAGTACTATCAGGCTAGTTATCGAAAAGAAGGGCCACATTTTCATAATTTGTTTTCCTCGACTAACTCCTCGCATTCTATACAATATTGAGCATAAGGGATAATCTCCAGACGGGCTAAAGATATCTCCTCTCCACAGCGCTCACAGCTTCCGAAAGCTTCCCCCTCCAATTTAAGTAAGGCGCTGTCTATCTATCAAATCCATAATATATCTATCCAGAGAGACATTCATCTCCCTTTCAAAAGTTTCCGTTGATACCTCCGCAGGATGATTATCATACCCAGATAGCTCCCCTAATGAACTTCTTTGATCCATCCTCTTATCTGGATCGCGGAGAAAGTGATGCTCCTTTATAAGTCTTTCTCGCTCTTTAAGTAAAGCTTTCTTTAACGGTTTGTACTTATCTTTCACTCTCATCTCTCCTTAAACTTAAAGTGGGGCTATTCCTTATTATATCATTATTTTTCTCTCTTGTCCACCCTAATTTTGAGTATAGCTAAAAAGAGAAGAATCACTATTCCCGTCAGAGAGATATATAACATCCAAACTAAAACAGAACTAAAGCCTATAAATCCTAGTAAAGATGTAACACCCCTCGAATATATTACTTTATACACAGCCTGCGTTATATCAATTAAACCGAGAAGTAGGTAGAAAACACCCCTGAAGGTTTGAGAGATAAAGCTGAGCAAGTTCGGAATTAGATTCCGAGATGCATTAAGAGATCCCCCCGTCTGCTCCATCAAATGGGAAGAGATATTCGTAAGATAAAGGATAAGGGTAAAAGCGACAGCTAAAGCGCCCCAAGCAAACTCCACCTGCCAGCTCCTTAACTTGGAAAAAAGCCCCTGGCTCCTCCTGTGAGCTGGCAAATTATACATTACTCTATCTGTAAATCCCCAAGGTGGCTCAACCACCTCTAAATCGGAGATTATAGACACTACTTTCCTCAAGCGAGATAATTTCTGGGCGCATAACGGACAATGTCTCATATGTTCCTCAACTTCACTTACCTCTTTCCTCGACAGCTCCTCATCTAGGTATAATTGAATTAATCTATCCATTTCTTGGCAGGTCATTATTATCACTCCTCGATCAGGCTCGGCGAAAGTATTGCCAGCTTCTCCTGTAATATTTTGCGCGCTCGATGTAGATGAGTCTTAACCGTCCCCACTGGTTGATCTAATATCTCTGCTATCTCCTCATAAGATAAGCCCTGGGAATGCCTCATCACTATAACCGCCCTATATTTCTCAGGTAGAGAAGCGATGAGTCTTTGGACCACATCTTGTAATTCCTTACTCTCATAAAGATTCTGAGGATCCATAGAGGAGTCAGGGAGTTGCCAGCGGATATTATCCTCCTCAGAGATGGGGTCATCTATGGAGACGGTATTTAACTTCTTTTTCCTCAATCTGTCGAAGCAGAGATTAGTGGCGATCTTAAATATCCAAGGGGAGAAGTTCCTTTTCAGATCGAAGGTATCAAGGGAACGATAAGCACACAGAAAGGTTTCCTGAGCTACATCGTTAGCATCCTCAACATTCCCTAATATTCGATAAGCTAAGTTGTATATAGGCCTTTTATACTTATCCACCAACGCCCTGAAGGTTTCTTTATCGCCATCTAAGGTCTGTTGGACTAACCTTGAATCTTCATCTTCCACCTTATAGCCTTCCCCTTCTCTTCAGTAATATGAGATTAAAGCCCGTAAAGTTTCTCAATCTTCGACTTAATTTTATTATAAATTCGAACATTTGTCAAGAATAGAAAAATGGACGATGCATATAAAATTGGGAATCTAAGTAATTTCAAACAAGATATGATCCCCCCTCACCCTATCCCTCTCCCACAAGGGGAGAGGGGACACCAGATAAGACTGCTCTCTTTAGTTCCCCTCCCTCGACGGGAGGGGTTAGGGGAGGGTGATTTAACTTGAATCTATTTAGATATCAGATCCATGATTTTATATGCTTCCAAATGGAAAAGGGGGCCATTCACCTCCCTAAGTGGTTAAGCAGCTCGGAGGAACTCCGCGGTCTCCTCTGGATAAGCAACATTAATATAGATTCCCGACCCTATCTCGAAACCAGCTCGAGTAGTTAAACGGGGTAATATCTGTATATGCCAGTGGTAGTGAGGCTCTCCAGCCTCATGATGAGGAGCGGTGCGGATAGTGTAATTATAATCAGGATTGTTTAGAGAGCGATATAGCTTAGCTAAAGTCCCTTGAAGAATTTCTGCTAGAGTCTCGATCTCCCTCCCTCCAATATTTCCGAAGGATGATTCGTGTCGTCTAGGCACAATCCAAGTCTCGAAGGGAGATCGAGAGGCAAACGGCTCGAAAGCTACATAATCCTCGTTCTCCATCACCAATCTATCTTTGCTCTTCAATTCGTATCTTAAAATATCACAGTAAACACATTGGCCATTATAATCATAATAGCGAAGCGCTTCCTCCAATCTATGTCGCACATTGGCCGGGACGATCGGAGTCGCGATCAACTGCGAATGAGAATGAGATAGGGAGGTACCAGCTCGCTTCCCATGATTTCTGAAAATAGTGACCAGCATAAATTTCCTATCTTGATTCAAAGCTATATAGCGATCCCGATAGGCTAGAATAACCTCCTCTACCTCCCCAACCTCCATAGTCCCGATAGTCTTATTATGTTGAGGAGTCTCAACGATCACCTCATGTTTTCCCAATCCATCCATGGTCTGATATACGCCCTGCTTCTTCCTTCGCTCAGATCCAGCAGGCATTAAAGCTGGAAACTTATTAGGGATGACCCGCACTCTCCACCCTGGTTTATCAGGCTCGGTTCCCGGCTCTCTATAAGCCAAAACCTCTGGAGGAGTAGCGGACTCATTTCCCTCGCAGAATGGACAATTTGCAGAAGTCGTTTCCCTCACTTCCGCCTCTTTTTCGGTGAAATCTTTAGGTCTTTTAGCCCTATCTGTTGCAATTATCACCCATTCCCTGGTGGATATATCTTGTCTCAACTGAGACATAAAATCAACTCCTTCCGATTTAAACTGGCAAGTTCACGCCAAGTTTCTTGTTAAACAAGTAATCACAATCTTAAACTCCCAACTCCTCACTAGAGCCGATTATCAGACCTTTCGAGATTGCAAGCCATTAACATAGTCCCAATCTATTCACAAGCTCTTCGATTCGAATTAGCATATCTGCCAGACTCTCTGGTGTTGCCTGCGTCAGATAGAGCGGCCAGTGTAGCAACCGCGTCCATAGCTCCGATCCATAGATCACCCGCCTAATTGAGGTCAGCGATACCTTTTCCCCAATTACCGCTTCTAAGTTCTCTTGGTAAGTGTGAATCACCGCCCTATAGGGTGGCGTTCCACCTTCGAAACTGGCTCGTTGAAATAGGAAGGATAAATCCTCTGGACCGCGTGCCAAGCCTACCTCCTGCCAATCTGCCCAGATCAAATTACCACCAGAATCCTCCAACAGATTACCTATATGACAATCCCCATGACAAAGCGTTATAGGAAGAGATTTTATAGCCAAATCCACTTCCTCGATACGCTCCAACATCTCTCGAAGCCAACTATGGCGCTGTGGGGTGAGCACATCTCCAAATCGTCGCTCGTTCATCAAATTTTGCCAATAGCCGTAGGCATTCCGAACGTCCTCTGTATCTACCTTCTGACAACGCCTCCGCAACCAGGGGAACACGGCTAGGTCATCTGCTCTATCCCAGAATGTAGCATGAAAACGCGCCAGCTGCTGGGCAACCTCGAGGTATCGTGCCTCATCCCACTCTGCCGGAGGAGGGGTCGGTTGATAGGCTGTCAGTAACAGATAGATAGCTGAAGTATCATCGGTGTAGCTAGAAAGCACTTGAGGAACGCACAGAGGGATGCGCTCCGCCAATGTCTGGTAGAAAGCCAACTCGCGTTGAGCACGTTGGATTACGTATGATTCGGCATCAGATGTGGTCGCCTTCAGAACAACCTCTATGTGTTTGCTAATTGTCTCACCTTTGGGAATCAGAGCGATACGCCAAGTATGGCTTCCAGAGATACCTCCTCGAAGCAATTTACATCTGATAATCTGATCATAGTCCATATTTAGTTTAGCGAGGCAACTCTTTATAAACCTAAGCTTTTCATCCTCCGATGCTTGATCCTGGGTCATCTCCCCCTCCCAATTCAATCGAGAAAATAATACCAGAAAATAGCAGTCTCTTGCCTCTCAATATCCGTCCCCACATAGTAATATGGATCAATTCCACCTATAACAAATCCGAATTTCTGATAAAATCGACAAGCGGCTATGTTACAGGTTTGAGTCTCCAGATAGATAGCCTTTAGCCCTTTCTCGCGACTCCACTCAACTGCTTTTCGCATCAAGGTATGACCAATCCCCATCCTTCGTGCAGTTCGGTCAACATATATACCCCATATAACAGAGACCCCCCGCCAATCCGAGAGCGCAACGTGTAGGTAACCTGCTACCTGTCCCTCTACCTCCGCTACTAAAGCAAGTTCATCCTGAGAGTTTATCGCTCTATACAGCCCTGCTTCTCCTTTATCATCGATTCCATAGTCGCGTTTGACAAAAGGAATATCAAAACTTTTCTCTGTTAATATATATTCGCGATTAAAACCTTCTCCTTCCTCATGCCAATCCAAATAGGATTCCGATTCGTAATTGGCATCAATCGATTTCAATGAAGGTATATCTCCCTCAGTCATTTGACGGATTTCTATAACTCGTGGTAACATAGATTCTTCTCCCTCTCCGTTTTACTATTTATCGCTGGAAAGTTGATAAAACTTTCGGAAAGCTAATTAATACGCTAAGTATATCAGAGATTCCTAATATTGTAAATAATTAAGACATCTTTACTAATCATACAGATTTTAGCTATCAAAGTCAAGATATTTTTCTTCTCTATTCTACGTATATCTCTTACGAATACTTTACAAAGCTTTAGTAATGAGACTTTTAATAAAGTTTATATTGACAATTTACCTCCCCTATGATATACTGAGATTAAGGTTAGTAGCAAGAGTTTCCAATAAGTTACAATGCTTTCATCTTAATGGGGGGATTGAATGGTTAAATTATTAACCTTGATTAGTGAAATTGAAGAGGATGGAAAGGTCCGTCTTCCTAAAGAAGTAATGGAACAATTACATCTTAAAGCAGGAATGAGAGTAAAACTTTCTATTGAATATATGGAATCTGAAGAAAGAGAGAAGTGGGCGTTTTCTGAGTTATCTATCTGTGGTATGTGGGCGGATAGAGAGGATATGAAAGATAGTGCGGAGTGGGTAAAAGCTCTTCGCAGTCAGGAGGAAAAGCGGCTTAAGGAGATGGGACTTGGGTAGATACCTATTAGACACAACGATTTTGGTAGATTATTTTAGAGGGAAAGCAGAAGCTATACAATTTCTCGATGATCTTCATCAGAGAAATGATACTCTCTATGTATCTACTATAGTGCGAAGCGAGTTATATTATGGTTGTCGTAATCTTAGGGAAAAAGGGGAATTGAATGCTTTTTTTCGAGGAGATTATATAAGTTCAGTGCCTCTCTCTCTAGAGATTATGGGTAAGATGAGCGAACTTCGTCTTTGCTATGGCAAAGGGTATGAATGCGGATTAGTAGATATGTTAATTGCTGCAACAGCTATACTTAAATCGGCCACTCTTCTCACCTTAAATATAAGACATTTTAGGATGATACAAGATCTTTCTTATAAAAAGCCATACTGATTGTTTATCTCGCAATCATCAACTTGATGGATGAGGAGTCATCAATATTTTCCTGCTGTATTCGGCTCTTGACTCTCCCATAGAGCTATGATATAATTAAAGCACAATCTGGTAACTTGGGTGTGTAACTTTTATCAAGGTTACACCCTTGTTTTTTTCTAAACCCGATCGAGTAGGAGAGTGATCGATCTCTGACCGATTTCAGTGTTCAGATGAAGCAGATAACAAAGCGCTTTCCAGGTGGAGTTGTAGCTAACTGCAAAGTTGATCTGGATGTTAGAAAGGGGGAGATACACGCCCTCCTAGGAGAGAATGGAGCTGGTAAGACCACGCTGATGAACATCCTCTGTGGACTTTATCATCCTGATGAGGGAGAGATATATATAAATGAAGAGAGAGTAATCCTTAATTCTCCCCGCGATGCTCTAGATCACGGGATTGGGATGGTTCATCAGCATTTTAAATTGGTATCGAATTTCACCGTAGCTGAGAATATCTCTCTAGGCCTTAGATATCCTCGCTTCCTTTTGAATATCGAAGGGATAGAGAACGAGACGAGGAAACTATCGAAGAGATACGGATTAGAGGTGGACCCAAAAACGATGATCTGGCAGTTGCCCGTTGGAGAGCAACAGCGAGTAGAGATCATCAAGACGCTCTATCAAGGAGCTGAGATCATAATTCTAGATGAACCAACCGCAGTTTTAACTCCTGCGGAAGCGGAGAGGTTGTTCTCGACTTTGAGGGAGATGACGACGGAGGGCAACTCCATTATCTTCATCAGCCATAAGTTAAATGAGGTTATGGCTATCTCCGATCGGATAACTGTGCTTAGAGGAGGAAGGGTAGTAGCAACAGTCGATAAGGAAGGGACTGATGAGCGCGAGCTAGCCAAGATGATGGTGGGAAGAGAAGTCTTTCTGCAAGCGACAAGGAAGAAGATCGAGGAAGGCGAGATTGTTCTAGAGGTGGATGATCTATGCGCTCTTAATGATAGAGGATTACCAGCTCTTAATAACATCTCGTTCTCGATAAGGAGAGGCGAGATACTTGGAGTAGTAGGCATAGCTGGAAATGGGCAGAGGGAATTAGCGGATGTCATCGCTGGATTGAGGCGAGCTACCTCTGGGAGAATACTGATCTCTGGTAAAGATATGACAAATTGTCCTCCTCGGCAAATCATAGATGAGAAGGTGGGTTATGTCCCTGAGGATCGCTTAGGAACTGGCTTGATCTCGAATCTCTCGATAAGCGATAATTTGATCTTGAAGGATTACCGAAGATATCCTCTGTCAAAAGGACCTTTCCTAGATCGCTCTGCCATCAGTCGCTTCGTTAAGAGATTAATAGAGATATTCAAGATCACTACTCCGAGTGAGGAAAGTCCAGTTAAAATTCTCTCGGGAGGCAATCTCCAACGAGTTCTCTTCGCTCGCGAGGTCAATTCCGATTGCGATCTCATAATAGCCTCCTATCCAGCTAGAGGATTAGATGTAGCGGCTATGGAATCTGTGAGGAAGACCTTATTTCTGCAACGGGCGGAGGGATCGGCTATACTTTTAATATCGGAAGATCTTGAGGAGACAATATCTATAAGCGATCGAGTCGCAGTTATATATGGGGGAAAGCTCGTGAAGATCATCCCCACCGAAGAGGCCAAATTAGAGGATATTGGGCTGATGATGGCGGGAGGATATGTGAACTGATGAAGTTTAAGGTGAGATTCGAGAGGACTCTAATACCTACACCTTTAGCGATTTGGCTAATGCCTATACTTTCGATAATCTCAGCTTTTATCTGTGGAGCGATCCTTCTAGCCGCGGTGGGAGCCGATCCCCTCAAGACCTACAAAGCTATGTTATTGGGAGCTTTTGGAACTAAGTATAACCTTTCAGAGACTATAGTTAAGACCATCCCTCTTCTACTCTGTGGATTAGCGGTATCTATCGCCTTCAAGATGCGACTTTGGAATATCGGGGCAGAGGGACAATTGATGATGGGAGCTTTCGCCGCTAGTGGAGTTGCCCTATTCCTATCAAACCAGCTTCCAGGTATAACTATTCCGATGATGATACTCTCAGGCTTTATCGCGGGGGCTTTATGGGCGGCGATTCCTGCCCTGCTCAAGAGCTTCTTCAAGGTAAACGAGATCATCACTACCCTTATGGCAAACTATATCGCCATACTCTGGATCAGATATCTCTTCTATGGACCCTGGAGAGATCCCAAAGGATTCGGTTTCCCCGGCACGGCGATCTTTCCCAAATCTGCTTGGCTGCCCCGTTTACCCGGAACGCGTATTCACCTAGGGTTGCTCTTCGGATTGGTGATCGCTATGTTGCTCTACCTGGTCTTTAAGCGGATGAAGTGGGGATATGAGATCAAGGTTATCGGAGAGAGCGCAAAAGCAGCTCGTTACGCAGGTATGGATATAGGGCGAAATATAATATTGGTGATGCTTCTGAGCGGAGGCATAGCGGGTTTAGCGGGGATGTCCGAGGTTGCTGGGATATATCATCGCCTTCAGCAAGGGATAAATGTGGGATATGGATATACTGCGATCATCATAGCTTGGCTAGCTAGGTTGAATCCTCGGAGTATAATTCTGGTTTCCTTCTTGATGGCTGGATTGTTCGTGGGAGGGGATCAGATCCAGATCGCGATGAAATTGTCATCTTCCATTGCCCCTATCCTTCAGGGGACGATACTATTTTTCGTGTTGGCTGGTGAGCTTTTGACTTGTTATAGGATTCGTTTGGAGAGATAGAATGGATATCGGAGAGCTATTGATATGCGTATTAGCTACTACCATCAGAGCTGGAGTAGCCATCTTCTACGCCACTTTGGGGGAGATATTCACCGAGCGATCAGGGATATTGAATCTTGGCGTAGAGGGAATGATGTTGATGGGAGCTATGAGCGGCTTCGCGATCACCTATCAGACCGATAACCTTTGGTTAGGGGTTCTTGCCTCTCTAGGAGTAGGAGGACTTATAGCTTCGATCCACGCCTTCCTAACTGTTACTCTGCGTTCCAATCAGGTTATAAGCGGTCTAGCGCTTACGATATTTGGAGGAGGATTGGCTAGTTTTCTGGGCAAACCTCTGGTGGGAAAGATCGGGCCCAGCTTCAAAGTAGTATCGGTCCCCCTTCTCTCCAAGATTCCCTTGTTAGGAAAGGTCTTCTTCGAACAGAATGCCCTTGTCTATCTAGCCTACCTATTAATTCCAATCGCGTGGTTCGTCATATACAGAACGAAACAAGGGTTACACCTAAGAGCAGTAGGAGAAAATCCAAGTACTGCTGATGCGATGGGGATCAACGTCTTTGGGACTCGGTATTTCTATACGATCTTAGGGGGGATGCTAGCGGGGTTAGGAGGAGCTTATCTATCGTTAGCTTATACTCCTGGTTGGAAGGAGAATATCACCTCGGGAAGAGGGTGGATCGCGATCGCCTTAGTCATCTTTGCTGGGTGGAATCCATTTCGGGCGGTCATTGGCACAATTCTATTCGGAGGCATAAACGCGATACAATTTCGGATGCAAGCGGTAGGAACTTCCATCTCTGTCTATTTCCTGCAGATGTTGCCCTATATGGTAACTATCATCACGCTAACCTGGTGGAAGATAGTTAGCAGAAGTCTTGGTCCCCCAGCGGCTCTGGGAACATCCTATAGTCGTGAGGAGAAGGGATAACAATAGAAATTCAAATCTTAATCTATCTAAAAAGGAGGAGAAACAATGAGAGGAAAGAAGTTGGTATCGTTCTTCATCGTATTAGCTCTGCTCTTAATCGTTACCCAGGGGAGAGCTAACGTCGCCTTTATGGAGGAGGGCAAACTCAAGGTAGCTTTTATCTACGTTGGTCCAATCGGTGATCTAGGTTGGTCTTGGGCTCACGATCAAGGAAGGCAGAAGCTGGAAGCAACGTTGGATTATGTGGAGACCACCTATATTGAAAGTGTAGCTGAAGCGGATGCTGAGAGGGTAATGAGGGATTTCGTCAATAAGGGGTATAATATAATCTTCGCCACTAGCTTTGGATATATGGATGCGGTCATCACTGTTGCTAGTGAATATCCGAAGGTGATATTCGAGCATTGTTCAGGATATAAAACCGCGGAGAATGCGGCAACCTACTTCGGAAGGATCTATCAAGCACGTTACCTGTCAGGCTTGGTGGCGGGCAAGATGACGAAGGCGAATAAGATCGGATATGTCGCTGCCTATCCTATCCCCGAGGTGATCAGAGGGATAAACGCCTTCACCTTAGGAGTGAGGGAGGTCAATCCCGAGGCTGAGGTCCACGTAGTATGGACGAATACTTGGTATGATCCTGTGCTGGAGAAGGAGGCTGCCGAAGGTCTATTAGATATCGGAGTAGATGTCCTCGCCCAGCACCAAGACACCGCTGAACCTCAGAAGGCAGCGTCTGAACGAGGAGTATATGGAATCGGATATGACTCCGATATGAGCGCTTACGCCCCTAATACAGTTCTTACTAGCGCTATTTGGGATTGGGGAATCTACTATATAAACACGGTTAAAGCGGTCAAAGAGGGAGCTTGGAAGACCCATGAGTATTGGGGAGGTATGGAAGACGGCATAGTGAAGTTAGCTCCCTATGGACCAATGGTTCCTGATGAAGTCAAGGAACTAGTCAAAGAGAAGGAGAAAATGATAGTTGAGGGAACTTGGGATGTCTTCACCGGTCCGATCAAAGATCAGAGTGGCAACATCGTTATCCCCGAGGGGGAAAAGGCTACCGATGAGGAGATGCTCTCTGTGATGTTCTTCGTAGAGGGGGTGGTAGGAAATATCCCCAAGTAAGTTATCTCTCGATCTATTAGATATGCTGTCAGGTTCTTTGCAACCTGACAGCTATATAACCGATTCTTATCTATAATAGAAGGGAAAAAAGAAAATGAAAGTATTATTTATCGCCCTTGATACCTTGAGAGCGGATCACCTAAGTTGTTATGGATATTCTAAACCAACCAGCCCGATCATAGACAGTTGTGCAAAGAGAGGAGTCCTCTTCTCCAACTTCATAGCCCCTCATATCCCCACTCAACCGGCCTATACTACGATCTATACCGGTCGAAGCGCTTTAAGTCATAGGATTGTAGCTCATGGACATGAAGAACTGGCATGGTCCTTATCAGATGATATGCCAGTCCTGCCTGAGATTCTAAGGGAGAATGGATATATAACCGCGGCCGTAGATAACTTGTATAATCATAAGAAGTGGTTCACTAGGGGATATGATTACTACATCAATCCTCACAGTTGGCAATTGATAACTGGCGACGAGATAAACGCTAAAGCTATCCCTTGGATAAAGCAGAATTATGAGGAGAACTTCTTCCTTTTCCTTCACTACTGGGATCCCCACACCCCTTATCTTCCTCCAGAGAAATATCGAACCTTGCACTATAAAGGCGATAAGAATGATCCTGATAATCATAGTATGGACCCTGTTAAGAGACGATTGGTTTATCCTTTCTTCAAAAAATGGCATTATGACTTGTTAGGCGAATTTACCGATATAGAATATATAGTAGCTCAATATGATGGCGAGATCACCTATGCAGACGAAAAAGTTGGAGAATTGCTCGATACCTTGGATGAGGTTGGTATATTTGATGATACCCTCATCATTATCACCGCCGATCATGGCGAGAGCTTGACTGAGCATAATATATACTTCGATCATCCGGGATTACATGAGGCTAATACGAATGTTCCTCTGATTCTAATATACCCCAAGAGTTTCCCTCAGGGGAAGAAGATTGAGGCTATGGCGCAACATATCGATCTAGCCCCTACTATCTTGGAATTCTTGAATATCCCAATCGCCAAAGGTATGGAGGGAAAAAGCTTGTTACCCCTGATACGAGGCGAAGAGGAGAGTATATACCCGGAGATACATACCAGCGAATGTACTTGGTTGGCGGGGAGAGGTATTAGGACCGAGGAGTGGAAGTTCATCAAATCGATAGATCATGAATTATATCCCAATCGGCCGGAGAGGGAGCTATACAATCTCAAGGACGATCCCGAAGAAACCCACAATTTAGCGGAAGAGGAGAAAGAGCTAGTCGATGAGTTTGAGTTGAAGATCTATAGATATCTAGATAGGAGATTAGGAAGTCGCCCTGATCCGATCAGGATGATCGCCTCAAAGGGAGTTCCAGCTAAGTTTTGGCTGGAGAGAGTATTGAGGGAGATGAATACCACCTGGGATGAATGGGTGAAGAAGCAGAAATATGTATGAGGATCGGATTAAGGCTCAAGTTGTGAGGAGAAAGGTCGCTCCGCGCAAGAGGAATACTTGTCAAGATAAATATTCTTACTTTTTATTGCAAATTTTCTTGACATTACTACATAATTGTGATAAAATTAGAATTGAGCAGTTGCGAGTTGAGTGAGTCTTTATAAATTTCTGTATCGCCTAAAGGGAGTAATGCTCTAGCACTATTTTAAGGGGGTAGGGACTATGCTCAAATGGGTTTTAATCATCATCAGCATTATAATGCTTGTGATGGGGATTTTGACTTTGATATCTGGTGTAGGCTGGGCTAGTGGAGCAGTTTGGTATGGGATAGTCCAGCTTATCATCGGTATCATCGGTGTACTTGTCGGGTTCGTAGGAAGAGCCGGTGGATAGATTACGCCCAAACATAAGTTTCTTCATCTTCACCGAACTTTAGTCTTAGAGGAGGGAGGAATTATGCTTAAATGGGCTTTAATCATCATCAGTATTATAATGCTTCTGATGGGGATTTCAGCTCTGTTACCTGATATAGGCTGGGCTAGTGGATTTGTAAGCTGGGCTAGGAGAGCAGGTTGGTATGCAATATTCCAGCTTGTCATCGGTATCATCGGTATAGTTATCATCGGTATAGTTATCGGGTTCACAGGAAGAACCGGAAGCCAGTGAATAGATTATGCCCAAACGTGAAGTACTTCATCTCCACCGAATTTTAGTCTTAGAGGAGGTAAGAATTATGCTTAAAGGAGCTTTAATCATCATCAGCATTGTAGTGCTTGTAATGGGTGTCCTTGGTGCATTGCCTGGAATTAATATCGGGACAGAACCAATGTGGCACGCTATCGTCAAAATCATCATTGGGGCAGTGGGGATTATAATAGGTATTGGAACAATGGATAAGAAATATCCACTGCTGGTGATTGGCATCGTCATAGCTATAATGGGTGTCCTTGGTGTAATACCCGGAATTAATATCGGGACAGAACCAATGTGGCACGCTATTGTCAAAATCATCATTGGAGTAGTGGGGATTATAATAGCCTTCAGGTAAAAAAAGTTATTTTCACTTTAATTATCTCGAGTGGCGCATTAAAAATAGGAAGTTGTAATTTAGGATGCTCTACTCAGATGAAAACTTCTGTATGCCACTTGAGAAATTTTTTATTAAGAACCCTTGCTATCGAACATTACAATGGATTCGTGTTCGAGAGAAGGGTTATTTTTTTCAAAGAAGGAGAGAGAAATGCTGGGTTCCATAACGGATGTTAAAGGCATAAAGGTAGGACACAGCACTCATCAGGAGGCTCTAACTGGCTGCACAGTTATACTTTGCGAGGAGGGATCAGTCGCGGGAGTTGATGTCAGAGGTGGCGCTCCGGGAACGAGGGAGACCGATCTACTGCGTCCCCTACATCTAATCCAGGAAGTCCACGCAGTCGTTTTATCTGGAGGAAGTGCCTTTGGGCTTGAGGCCGCAGGAGGAGTTGTAAGATATTTAGAGGAGAGAGATATCGGATTCGATGTCGGGGTGACTAAAGTGCCTATAGTTCCTGCGGCGGTCCTCTTCGATTTATATGTGGGAGACCCTAAAATCAGGCCAGATAGCAAGATGGGATATCAAGCTTGTTTGAACGCTACCTCCCTTGAAGTAAAAGAAGGAAATGTTGGAGCGGGAACCGGGGCAACTGTAGGTAAAGCTCTTCAGATGAGGGGAGCTATGAAAGGCGGTATCGGGACTGCTAGCGTTGAGCTTGCTAAGGGGATAATAGTAGGAGCTATAGTTGCGGTAAACGCCTTCGGAGATGTGATCAATCCTAAAAGCGGAGAGATAATTGCCGGGACAAGGAATATCGAAGGAGAAGGATTCCTTAACTCCGCCGATTATATAAAGAGAAATATCTCGGAAGAACAAGGCTTCTCTATGACTAACACGACTCTCGGCGTTGTAGCTACTAATGCTATGTTGGATAGGGAGGAGACCAATAAAGTCGCTCAGATGGCTCATAATGGATTAGCCAGAGCGATAAACCCAGTGCATACGATGTTCGATGGAGATACTATCTTTGCCCTAGCGACTTGGGAGAAGGAAGGAGAGATAAACGCAATAGGCACCGCCGCCGCTGAGGTTATCGCCGAGGCGATAGTAAGAGCGGTGAAGACTGCAGAGAGCATCGCGGGATTTCCAGCTTGGAAGGATATAGTTTCGAAACAGATCGAGGAGAAATAATAGCTTTCAAATCTAAAGATAGAAATTAAAATTTTCTGACAAATCCTGACGCATATAGTCAGTATTTCCGAAAATTTTTATTAAAAACCCTTGCAATCGAACAAATGTTTGAGTATAATAGATATAGATGTTCGAGCAAGGGTTTTTATTTAGCGATGCTTATAAGATTCAATTATAAGGAGGGAAAATTGTGGATAACTTGAAACTTGTTACCTATTGTGGTGGTCTCTACTGTGGACTTTGTGCTGAACATGGACGCATTCCTCGTCAGGCTAATGCTCTTAAGGAATCGATGACCAAAGAAGGTTACGAGTTTTTTGGCAAGAAATTGCCCGGATTCAATGATTTTTGGAAGTTCTTAACCGACCTTTGCGATCCTGACAAAGCTTGTCCTGGATGTCGGCAAGATGGTGGATTCCCCTCTTGTTCGATCAGAGAATGCGCCCGTGAACGAGAAGTCGATATTTGTGTCTTTTGTGAGGAGTATCCCTGTGAACGGGTGCTTGAACTTGCCAAGGCTTATCCCACTCTTCTTGCCGATGGGAAGAGAATGCAAGAGATTGGAGTTGAGGCTTGGATTCAGGAACAGGAGGAGCGAGCGAAGACCGGCTTCGCGTATGCTGATATTCGCGTTCCTGAGGAATAATTTTGTTATGAAACAAAACTGATGAGGAAACCACGATCGAATGGGTTATGCTTCATCTAATCGAACACAACTTCCAGCACGTTGGTCAGATATTAATGATCATTCGTTTGATGGGAAAGGGTCCTCATCATTTATAAATTAAAATATCAAAGGAAGGAGGAATAAATATGAACCACACAATTTGTCACTTCGAGATTCCAGCAGAGGATGTCAAGAAGCTCACCAGTTTCTACTCAAAGCTATTCGGGTGGAAGATCAATAAGGCCGCCGAAGATTATTATCTGATCGATACTGGTGGCGTTGGTGGCGGGATTATAGAGAAGAAGCATCCCAACCATCAACCAGCGAACTACATCCTAGTGGAATCAGTAGAGGAGTATAGCAAAAAGGCTGAGGAACTAGGAGGAAAGGTCGTTATGTCTAAAACTCCTGTTCCTGGTATGGGCTGGTTTGCGGTGCTTATAGATCCAGAGGGTAACCAACTAGCGCTCTGGCAAGATGATAAGAGCGCGAAGTAGAATCTAATCTAAGAGGTCATCAGGTTCTTATGCCCGATGACCTCATCCCCCAATTAAATATAAGATTTCCCCTCCTAAATAATAACTATCGACAAAGGCTTCATATTATTGTATAATATAGATCAAGGAATAATATAAGCACCTCTTAAAATTCCCTCCTAATAGAGCGGAGATACCTTAGGTCCAGCTCTCGATTCTCAAATCTAGCCTGTAAGTTTACGCTTAGCTGTTAGCCCAAAAAAGGGAGATTATATGAAAGATCCTAACGAGAAGTTATTAGGAGTAAGCTATCATATCTGGATTATATTTATCCTATGTTTAGGACTTGCGCTTAGAGTTATCAATTTAGGAGTTCCCCTGCTATGGCAGGATGAGGCAGAGACAGCTATAAACGGACTATCCATTCTAAAGGAGCGATTCCCCAGTCGAACCTTCAAAGGTCTCCCTATCTACGAGAATCTACTCTATATAAAATCGGATGATCCTATGTATGAGTTCTCCGATGCAAGCTATCTGGCAAAGTATAAGACTTATCATGGTTGGGCACCTCTATATGTTGAGGCTCTATCCTATAAGTTATTTACTGCTAACAACTTTACCAGTAGATTCCCTATGGTCATCTTCTCCCTACTTTCTCTAATCCTTACCTATAAACTGGGCGAGTTGCTATATAACAGAAAGGTGGCTATAATCGCTCTATTAATTCAGGCTCTAAATCCCCAGCTATTTTCCTATTATGATCGCCAAGCTAGATATTACTCTATGGAGATATTCTTCTACTTAGCAACTTTTTACTCCTTCCTGGTAGCGTTTAGGAGAGATAAGACGATCTATTATATCTTGGGTGGGGTTTCTATCGCCTTGTTGTTTCATACTCACTCCGTCGCTTCTTTAATCTCCTTCCTAACAGTTATAGCTTATGTGATCGTCTCTCGCAGGAGCATAAAATGTCTCTTCTCCAAGAAGATGTTCATATCCTATTTCACCCTTGCGATTTTGACTATCCCCTGGATCATATTAGTTCGCTTCTGGCAAAATAAAGGGAATGTCTCCCTAACTGGTTTACAAGCATTCAGTTGGAACTCTATATATCAACCTTTCTTCCTACTTATGAATCACGGGTCGTTATATCTCGTGGCTATAATTGGGATCATTGTGCTTATTGCGAATATCATGCCAATGACAAGGGAGTTGATGAGGAGATATAAATTAAGATGGCTTGAGGATGATTCCAATCTCTTTCTCCTAGCTTGGGTGCTAATGGGGATGTTTATACTGCCCTTCTTTATGCCTAAGAGAGCCATCCATACCAGAATATTTATAATTTTGTTACCAGCTTTTTTCATCATTATAAGCTTGATCTTCAACTCGATGCTATCTATGTCAAATAGGAAGGCTGGCAAATTTATTTGCCTTATCATTATTCTGGTTCTCTCCTTTACATCCTTCGGCGTTCCCCGAGTTCAATATTATCATCTAGGAGGAGGATGGCTTGCTAATTTTATAAAGGTGATAATTGGGGAATTGGATTATGGAGCTAATTGGGTGAGCGAGGTGATCGCCTTCCTGGATAGCCAAAAAGTTCCAGAAAATACTTTAGTTTTATGCACCTCTCAACATCTATCCCTCCTCTTATACAGTAAATACCCTGTTCAATCAACGTGGCCAATTAGAAAGAGCTTTATAGATAACTATGATAAAGAGCTGTGGATAGTGGAAGGGATAAATACCGAATATCTATGTAGGTTTTTCTATCGCTACGTGAATCCAGAGGAGAGGTGTGGTGGAAACAAGAATTATTATGAAAGGGCAAGTAAAGGGGAAAAACTTGAGTTTCGTTCGGGGGTAGTGATATATAAAATCCCTGTTCGATAGAGGCTATTCTCACGAACCAAAGGAGGCATAAATATGCTATTAGAGAGAATACTCAAATTTCTATTGATAGTTAATTTTCTTGGTATTTGCGGATTTTGGACGCTCTTTCTACTTAACCCTCCAGAGCCTATCACTTTAGAATTAACGACTCACATAATAAGCGAATATCTCACTGGTATCGCCGCCTTAGTCTCATTTATCCTTCTCCTAAAACGCAGTAAGATCTCGCGGTATATCTTACTCTTCTCCCTTGGTATGCTATTTTATGCTTCTTCTCAAGCGATCGGGTGGGTTACAACAGTGAGAATATATCCCTTGTTAATTCTAATGGCTGTGAATATAATAATTATAATCCCTTATATGATCGCCCGTATTATCCACTAGGATATTGAGGAAGGTCTTCAGTCAGGGGTCAGTAGAGTGGTTTTGACGACTGCTAAGACTCCTTCTTCTCCTCCGTTTCCTCCTCCCGCTCATCCTGAGTAGTAGCCTTCTTAAATTCTCTGATACTCCTTCCTATAGCTTTTCCCACCCCGGGAAGCTTACCAGGTCCAAATATTATCAAAGCTATGACTAGGATTACAATTATCTCGGGTAATCCAATATGTCCAAACATCAGTCTATCCCTCCTACCGATCTAAGCAGTTCTAACGGCTAGATCAAATGTTTACTTGTTACTACTTCTCATCCGCTCTTAAATAATAGGTTTTATACTCCCAAATAGAGAGCAAGCTTTCTGTTGAGTAGACTCGAATATATCCCCTACACCCGCCGCTACCAGAGAATAGTAGAAGCGATCTTTGACGATCACCCCTCCCCAAACTTTGATTTCGATATTGGTTTGAGGATTACGCCCCGCAAAAATCATAATTGCGGCAGGGATCCCTCCAATTTCATAATATCTTGGCTCCCCCTGAGAAGTTACGAAAGGAAACTGTTGTTGAATGAGCGTCATCCCTTGTCGAACTAATCTTCCCAATCTCATCTCAGCCTCTGCTTCGGAGAGTTGACCATATATGAGAAAGACAAACTCGTTTAGCACATCGCCCTCACTAGCAGTCGAATCAAAGACTATCACTCTCTCGGCTGTTCCCCGCCACTTGACAGGCTCAGGTATCCATCCCTCTGGTAGTTTGTAAGTAAAGCTATTATCTGGCGATTTCTGGAGATTTTTATCCTTCCTGAGCTCCGCTAGCTCTTTCTCCAACTCGCTTTTCTTCATCTGGTATTCCTCATCCGTTAGAATACCAGATTGATGAGTTTCCTCTAAAGCCGCTAATTTATCTAAAATCCCTTGCTCTGCTTCGCTTCTCTGAGTTTCAAGTGAAGCTAACTCAGCCTCTAATTTCGCCCTCTTCTCCTCATATTCCTCTTTAGTTAAGATACCAAATTCAAAAGCTTTATCTAAAACACTCAGCTTATCCAAAAGTCTCTGCTCAGCTTTAATTACTGTCTCCTCGGCAGCTTGAACTTGCAGGACGAACAGGCTAACAAGCGATAAAAATATCACTAGAGAAATGACTTTTATTCCCCTCACTATCCTGCTCACCCTTCCTCGATAAAGGTATTACCTTATCCCTTCTAATTATATTATATTATCTCCTTATATGCAACTTTTTTTTGATTGACTTTTCTCTTTCAATATGTTATATTTAGACCGATATGCTTTTCCAATCAGGTTGAGAATGATTATGACGAGGGGGAATTATAAGTGATACCTTGCATTAATGAAGCTACCACTATGAAATGCGATTTTGCAACTGATATTAAAGCCTATGGTCAGGCTGGATTTGAGGCGGTTGAACTCTGGCTGGCTAAGGTGTACGAGTACCTCAAAGATCATAGCTTGGATGATGCTAAAAAGTTGCTCAAGGATCATAGCTTGAAGTCCGTATCTGCTTGCTACAAGGGTGGACTGATGTTGGTGGAAGGAGAGGAAAAGGAGAAGAGCAGAAAGGAGTTCGAGGAAATTCTCAAGATATGTGGGGCTCTGGAGACGCCAATTCTCATCGTTCCTGAATCCAGTCCCCAATGTGAAAAGGGAATGTATGAGAAGGCTAGCGCGAATATGCAGGAGGCAGCCGATATAGCCAAAAAATATGGCGTGACGCTAGCGATGGAGTTCCTCAAAGGCTCGAAGTTCCTAGGAAGCCTGAAAACCGCGACCTATCTTAATCGCAAGATCGATAGGAAGAACGTGGGAATATTATTTGATACTTTCCACTTCTACGCGGGAGTAAGTAAGATGGCTGATATCGCCGAGTTGAAGAAGGGCGAGATCAAGTTCTTCCACGTAAATGATGTTGCTCCAGAAGTCCCACGCGATGCCTGGGAGGATAGGCACAGAGTGTTGTTGGGAGAAGGCGTCCTGCCTCTCAAGGAGATTTGTAAGGCAGTTGAGAAAACAGGATATACAAGTTACGCATCCTTGGAATTATTCAGCAAGAAACTTTGGGCAGAAGATCCTCTGGAAGTAGCCAAGAAGGGATTGGCTAGCTTCAAAAACATAGAGTGAGAGGCAGGTGATCGGAGTGACTATTAAAGTAGGAGTAGTCGGTCTAGGGATAGGACAGCGACATCTGATGGAGTATTCCCTCCTCGATAACGTTCAGATCGTAGGAGCGGCCGATGTGGATGAAACTAGAGCGAAGGAGATCGCGGAGAGATTCGATACCAAGCCCTACTTCAGTCTAGCTCAGATGATCGAGAATGAGGATTTGGATGCGGTTAGTATTTGTACTCCACCTAAACCCCATCTTGAACTAACCAAGCTAGCCGCTGAGAATAAGATACATATACTCTGTGAAAAGCCAATGGCTCCCAAGATAGAGGATTGTGAGAGAATGATCGAGGCTTGCGAGAAAAACGGAGTCAAATTGATGTTGGGATTTAAGAAGAGATTCGCTCCTGCTTTTAACTTCGTGAAGGAACACTTTGAAGAGTGGGGAAGACCATTCTGGGCATTTTATAAGTATCCTATAGGTTATGTGGATAAGGACTGGTTCTGGGCTTCTGACGATGGACGAGGTCCGACGGTTGAGAATACTGTCCACTCGATAGATATGTTACGTTACCTCCTGGGAGAGGTCGATAGGATCTACGCGGAGGCGGATACATATCTGGCGAAGGATCGGGCGGAATATGATTCTACTGTCTTCACCTTCCGCTTCAAAAGTGGGGCGATCGCGGCTATCGGAGGGGGTTGTAGCTCGATCTGGGGATTCACAACCGAGAGACTAGCTATCCATCTGGAGAAGGCGGTTGCGGAGATCGATGGCGCGCTCGATAGACCATCGCATTTAGCTTATCGTCTGCGAAAGGACGAGGAGAAGCACGAGTTAAACTTTGAGAATGCCGATGGTTTCAAGGGAGAGATCGAACATTTCATCTCTTGCATTATAAACGACGAAGAACCGAGAGCTACTGGACAGGACGGATTGGAGAATCTACGGATCTGCTTAGCGGTGAGCGAGTCGGCTACTAAAAACGCACCTGTTGAGTTGTAATTTATAACGTCTATCTTCTTTACCTGATGAGGGGATGATGTCGGAAGCGACCGTCGATAGAGAGGCTTTACAGGATTACGAAGGAGAGATAAAGCATAACTTCAAGTGGAACTTTACAATGCTTACGCTGGATGGCGTTTTCTTCATCTTCGCGTTGGGCTTTGTGAATGATTCCTCTATATTACCTGTATTTGTAAGCTCTTTGACAGATTCGAGCATTTTAGTGGGGTTAATAATCGCCCTAAGGATGGCTGGCTGGTATATTCCTCAGCTATTCATAGCTAGGTATTCGGATAATTGGAGACGAAAGAAACCCTTCGTCGTCCTTATCTCGGCTACCACTAGAGCTGTATTCGTTCCCTTAGCTCTGATAACTTACTTCTATGGACGCTCTAATCCTGTCCTAGTCCTATCGGTATTCTATCTCTCATTCGCTATCTTTACCTTTGGGGATGGAACAGTGGGGGTGCCCTGGATGGATATGATGGCTAAGGCGATCCCCACTCTCTATCGAGGTCGTCTCTTTGGAGGTATGCAATTCGTTGGAGGGCTCTTAGCTATGGGAGCGGGTATCCTCATCAAATACATCCTGAGTCATCCCCAATACCCCTTTCCCCAGAATTATGCTTTGCTCTTCCTAATAACTTTCATCTTCATTGAGCTATCGGCTCTAGCGGTTTACTTGTTTAGAGAGCCGATATATCCTCGAAGACGGACGAGAAAGACCTTCAGGGAACATCTGAGAAACCTGCGGATGGTGATGAAAAGGGATAAGACCTTCTCCACAATGATAATTGCGAAATTATTGGGCGGTTTTGGAGGGATGTCCTTTCCCTTCTATGCGATTTATGCTAAGGACATCTTAGGAGTGAACATAGGGATGATAGGCCTCTTCGTTACTGCTCGGATGGTTGGAAACACTTTAGCAAGCCCTTTCTGGGCTTACATAAGCGATAAGGTGAGCAATAGGTTGGTGATCAGATTATATTTCATAGTCGCTATATTGACTCCCTTATCCACCCTATTTTTAGGGTATGGAACTCGTTATGGGCTATTCGCAGGCAAAGAATATCTATTAGGATACCTCTATCTCTCGATATTTTTTCTAATCGGTTTTGTTGCCTCAGGAGAGTGGTTGGGTTATACGAACTTCACTCTGGAGATCGCTAAACCAGAGGAACATTCAACCTATATCGCTCTACTCAACAGTTTGAGCAGCCCTTTAGTTATATTGCCCCTCTTAGGGGGGATGGTAGTTCAATGGATCTCGTATGAGGCTGTCTTTATAACTTCGACGCTATTTATTACGATAGGGCTTTGCCTCACAAGACGATTAAGGGAACCGAGGCAGAAGCTTATTTCGAGTTGATCGAGGAGGTGAAAGGTAATGGAGAAAGAGGATGCTGGAGAAAAGGGGAAAGTCTGGGACGCTCCTAGAAAATACCCAAGATTGAATTATTCTCATTTAGTCGCCTACTCCCATTACGACGAGGAGGGCAGTTTAGATAAAGATGGAGGGATGGGAGCAACTCGGAATATCAGCCTGGGAGGAGTTATGATCCGAA